>JAEZVM010000323.1 GCA_023420795.1 Pseudomonadota bacterium | reverse complement strand
TGCTGGCGAGCTGGTTCGTGGCGCTCGATTCATCGGAGGTGATGTCTGCCTATGCGCACCGGCCCGAAGGCGGCACGGTCAGGGCCATCATCAGCAATCGCCATGGCGTCATTCATACGGTGGATGGCGGAAAGAGCGGTGATGTCGTGTACGGAGGGAATGTGTACGACGGGCGTGTCAATATCGATCTGGCGACCAATAGCAACCGCATAGACCGCGCATATCTGCTGGCCGCCCTGCATCCTGAGCCAAAACGCATCCTGATGATAGGACTAAGTTCCGGGGCCTGGTTGCGCGTATTGTCGGCGACCCCGACGGTGCAACACATTGATGTGGTGGAAATCAACCCCGGGTATCTGGATCTGATCGGCAGTTACCCGGCGTTTGCGCCAATGTTGAACGATTCGCGCATCAGGATTCACATTGATGATGGACGCCGCTGGCTGAAGCGGTTCGACGGTGAAAAATATGACCTGATCGTCATGAACACCACTTTTCATTGGCGCGCCAATATCACCAATCTTCTTTCCCATCAGTTCATGACTCTTGCTGCAAGCCACCTGGCGCGGGATGGCATCATGGCTTTCAATGCCACCGGCTCCGGGGAAGCGTTGATGACCGCCGCTTCTGCTTTTGGCCATGCATATCAGTGGTCCAATTTCGTGTATGCGGGACACAGAGACTTCAGGACAGTGCGAGGCGAAGCAGCGGATCGATTGGCTGGATTGCGCCTGGATGGCGTTTCGTTACTGAATCCCGAGCAGGAGCGCGATCGCAAGGCAATCGAGCGGTTGTTGGAACAGAAGTTTGTTTCTCTGGAAACCGCTGCCCAGCAGGCGGGGCGCGTTCTTGAAGTCATTTATGACGAAACCATGCCGACTGAATTCAAATATGGCCGGGGACTGGAATTTTGATTCTGAGTTGCCTGTACTCAGGGATTGCGCCAGCTTCCTGATTTGCCGCCCTGCTTTTCCAACACGCGCACATCGGACATCACCATCCCCCGATCGACCGCCTTGCACATATCGTAGATCGTCAGCAGCCCGACCTGCACCGCCGTAAGCGCTTCCATCTCTACACCGGTTTTGCCATATGTTTCCACCTGCGCAGTGCAGGTCACGCTAGATTGGGCTGCATCGATACTGAAATCAACGGCAACTCGGGTAAGCGCCAGCGGATGGCATAACGGAACCAGGTCGCTGGTACGTTTCGCTCCCATGATCGCGGCGATTCTTGCTATTCCGAGAACGTCTCCCTTTTTCGCCGTGCCTGCCTGGATAATGGCGAGAGTTTCCGGCTTCATGCGGATGGTGCCAGTGGCGACGGCGATGCGATGCGTTTCATTTTTCGCACCGACATCGACCATATGGGCTTGGCCGGCTTCGTCGAAATGGGTCAGGCCTTCATGCGCAGTCGCGCGCTTGTCATTGTCTTTTGGATTTTCCATCGGTAACAGGAGCGGAGGGTTCGTGAACGATTGGCAGGTGAGGGGTATCATAGCACCGTGAAATTACAACTTTCCTCTCTTATTCCGAATTCAATGCTGTGGGTTGCCGGCATTGCGGTTTTATCTATTGCTTGCGCGATGCCGGTTGCCATTTCGCCAGCCATGGCGCAGAACCTGCCGAGTCTGGGGGACACCGAACGCGAGGAGCTGTCGCCGCTGATGGAGCGCCGCCTGGGTGAGCAGATCATGCGCGATATCCGGCGCGACCGCGATTATCTGGATGATGCACCGGTACTTGAGTATCTGAACAATTTCGGCGCCAGCCTGCTGGCGGTGCGTCCCGAGGCACGTGGCGAGGCAGCTTACGATTATTTCTTCTTTGCGGTGCGCGATTCGACGCTGAATGCATTTGCGCTGCCGGGCGGCTTCATCGGCGTGCATTCGGCGCTGGTGCTGGCGGCGCAGAACGAGTCGGAGCTGGCATCGGTGATGGCGCATGAAATTGGCCACGTTGCGCAGCGCCATATAGCGCGCATGCTTGGCAAGCAGCGACAGGATTCTCTGATTCCGCTTGCGGGTGCCGTGCTGGCTGCGCTGGCGGCGCGTGCGAGCCCGGATGCGTCGGCAGCTTTGCTGCTGGGCGGCCAGGGCATGGCACTGCAACGACAATTGAGTTTCAACAGGGATGCGGAGCGCGAGGCGGACCGGGTCGGCCTGGCAATTCTGCGCGAAGCGGGCTTTGAAACCGCCGGGATGATCGCTTTCTTTGGGCGTATGCAGGCGGCGAGCCGCGCCTATACGGACTCCGCGCCGGTTTATCTGCGCTCGCACCCGCTGACGACGGAGCGCATGGCGGATATCGAGGCGCGCACGCGTGATCTGCGCTACAGGCAGCGGGCTGACAGCCTGGACTTTCATCTGATTCGCGCACGTTTGCGCGTGCTTCAGGATTCCTCGCCGCAGGGATTACGTAGTGCGGCAACGGCATTCGAGGTGCAGTTGCAGCAGAAGAACCGCGTGCAGATCGCTGCCGCCAAATACGGACTGGCTGTTATTGCGCTCAAGGAACGCGCTCTAGACAAAGCACAGGCGCTGTTGCGGGAAGCCTATGCAGCGGCGCAAGGCGCATCGACGCCCGTACAAAACCTCGTGTTGGCGAGCCTGGTCATCGATATCAGGCTTGCCGCCAATGAGCCTGCGGAGGCATTGAAGGAAGCGGAATCGGCTCGCGCGAAATTCCCTTTGTCACGCGGGATCGCGCATCAGTACGCGGATGCACTGATCGCAGCAGAGCGTTACGAGGATGCGGTGAATTTCCTGCGTGACCAGGTGCAGCTGTACCGGCAGGAACCGAAGCTGCAGGACCAGCTTGCGAAGGCGTATGCGGCGCAAGGCCGGCAGGCCTTGCAGCATCTGGCGCTGGCCGAGTCATATGCGTTGTACGGAAGCCTGCCGGCGGCGATTGACCAACTGAACATTGCACGGCGTGCGCCCGATGCTTCCTTCTATGATCTGGCGATGATCGATGCACGCGAGCGGGAGTTCAAGGCGCGCTGGCTGGAAGAGATGAAAGAAGGGCAGCAGGCGCGCTGATGTAGTCAGCCTGCGTCCGGCTGAGGCGATTTCTCGAATCCGAACCGGCTGGCGATGGCATCGAATGCAATGTGCCGCACCGGCAGAACTGCGCCGCGGTATTCCAGCATCAGTGCTTGGGCTTGTTCAGGCCGGTCTAGCCATTCCAATAGCTGTTCGTCGTTTGCCGGCATGCCTGCGACGCGCAGCATCAGCAGGCATTGGGCCATGTCGCGGTCATCCACCATCGCTACAAGCTCTCCTCTTTGCAGCAGTAGTTGTCCTGCATTGGTCATCCATGCGGCGTCGATGGTGCCGAGCGCTTCGTCGGTATGCAGAACCAAGCCGTGCGCCGGATCGGTATGGGCGATGTACGGCGTCGCTTCCAGATTCACATACACACGCTGCGGCCCGTTCTGGAAATACCAGCGGCCGTGATCGTCATGCATGTAGTTGCGGTTGATGAATCCGACCAGCGCGGAATTGGTGATCCTGTCGCCCGCCAGCTTCAGTGCCTGTGAACGCTCGTCGCGCATGCGCCAGCAGCCGCGCGCGTCCAGCGCCAGCCAGCCGTAGCAATGCGGAACGTTCGGCCATTTCGCCATGGCCTGTTTGACGATGTCATCCATTTTCTTCCTCTCGATCAGGATGCTGCCTGGAGAAAGTTGAGCATGCGCTGCGGCAGCCAGTCGATTCGACCTGGCGGGCCGCCGACTGCAAACCCTACATGCCCTCCATGTTCCGGATACTCCAGCGTGACCGTCGGCGAGGCGGTGGGCGGCAAATGATGCGCCGGCAGGAAGGGATCGTTCTTCGCATTCAGCACCAGCGTCGGTACCGTGATGTCGGACAGCACATGCTTGGCGCTGGCGCGATGCCAGTAATCGTCGGTATCGCGATAGCCGTGCAGCGGCGCGGTCACGATATTGTCGAACTCATAGAGATTGCGCGCACGCAGCATGATGTCACGGTCGAACAGGCCGGGAAACTGCTTGAGCTTCTGCAGGCATTTCGGTTTCAGTGTTTGGAGGAAGACGCGCGTATAGATCATGTTCAGGCCGCGCGACAGCGCTGCGCCGCCGCCGGCAAGGTCAAGCGGTGCCGAGATTGCGCAGGCGGCATCGACGATCTCCGCCTGATGCTGCGATTCTCCTAGCCAGCGCAGCAGCGCGTTGCCGCCGAGGGAAACGCCAGCGACATAGAACTTTGCACCGGGTTTTTTGCGCTCGCCAACCAGGCGCCGAACAATCCAGTCCACCTCGTTTGCATCACCGGAATGATAGAAGCGCGGTGCATGATTCAGCTCGCCGGAGCAGCCGCGGAAATGCGGTACCGCGCCGGACCAGCCGAGCGCCGTGGCGCGCGCCATCAGCGAGCGCGCGTAATGGCTGTCGGAAGATCCTTCCAGCCCATGGAACAGGACGATGAAAGGCCGATCGGGCTTGCCGTCAATGAAGTCGATATCGATGAAATCTTCGTCCGGCGTCGGCCATCGCTCACGGCGATAGGCCACCTTCGGCTTGGCAATGCAGGTCGCCGGATAAATGGTCTGCAGATGCCCGCCGGGCAGCCAGGAAGGAGCGGCGTACTTCATCGTCTTGCGATCTCCGGTGAGGCCATGCGTTCGTCACTCAATGCAGCAGGGCCGATACCGGCGTGTCGGCCGGCGCTTCCCCGGGCACGACGGAAGCGTGATGCGAGACGATGCGCCAGCCCTGTGCTGTTTTCATGTACACGTTGGTCGCAAGAATGTGGATGTCCTGTTGCCGGGTAGCGGCGCGATGGACTTCCTCGATGATGTTGTGCACCGACGTCATCACGTTCTGCGTCACATGCAGTTGAACCGGTCGGATATGCACGCCGCCCTGCTCGAAGATCGATTCCCATGCTGCGCGGATCGATGCATGGCCGACCAGTCGCGGTGCGCCCGGGTGGATGCAGACGACATCTTCCTCATCTGCCCACAGCGCCATTACGGCATCGACATCGGCGCGACTGATTGCCTCATAGAACGCGGCTTCGGTTTCTTCCGGCGTTTCCAGTATTTTGCTGAGTGTTGGCATGGTGTATCCGCTCTCTTTTCCGGGTGGAATACTTCAGGCAATGCGCCCGAAGATCGGCGTGCGCAGAAAGAGAACAGTATAGAGCAAGGCCGCTGTTGAAGAATCCGGTGCGACCGGGAAGCGGCGGATTGAATGCGGGAGACTTAAACGGAACGCCGACCGGCGACAACCGGTCGGCGACGAGGGTCAGTGGCCTTTGACGACTGCGCCCGGCTTGAGGCGATACACGGTGCCGCAATAAGGGCACTTGCCCTCTTCGTGATGATCGACGGGGATGAATACGCGCGGATGCGACGACCAGATCGGCATTGCTGGGTTCGGGCAGTAAGCCGGCAAATCATTGCCGTCGAGTTCGACGTAGCTTGTGCTTTTCTTTGCTTGTGTCATGGGATGTTCCAGAGTAGTTAAACCAGGGTGAGCCAGTGCTGGTACTGCGGTGCCTTGCCGGCGACCACATCGAAGAACAGCGACTGCAGCTTTTCGGTGATCGGGCCGCGCTTGCCTTCGCCGATCTGCCGGTTGTCGAGTTCGCGGATCGGCGTGATCTCGGCAGCCGTTCCGGTGAAGAAGGCTTCGTCGCAGCAGTACATCTCGTCGCGCGTGATGCGCTTCTCGATAACTTCAATGCCGAGGTCGCGCGCCATCGTCAGCACCGCGTCGCGGGTGATGCCGTCGAGGCAGGAGGCGAGGTCGGGCGTGTAGATCTTGCCGTTCTTGACGATGAAGACGTTCTCGCCGGAGCCTTCCGATACATAGCCGTCGGTGTCGAGCAGCAGCGCTTCATCGTAGCCGTCGGCCAGCGCTTCCTGGTTCGCGAGGATGGAGTTGATGTAGTAGCCGGATGCCTTTGCGCGCACCAGCGATACGTTGACGTGATGGCGCGTGAACGACGAGGTCTTGACGCGGATGCCCTTGGCGAGGCCGTCTTCGCCCAGATAAGCACCCCAGGCCCATGCGGCGACTGCGACGTGGATGGTGTTGCCCTTGGCAGAGATGCCGAGCTTCTCGGAACCGATCCAGACCAGCGGACGGATATAGCAGGATTCGAGCTTGTTCTCACGCACTACCTGGCGCTGCGCTTCGATCACGGTCTCCATGTCGAACGGAATCTTGAGCTGGAAAATTTTGGCGGAATTAAACAGGCGCTTCGTATGTTCTTTGAGGCGGAAGATCGCCGTGCCCTTGTCGGTTTTATACGCGCGTACGCCTTCGAAAACGCCCATGCCGTAATGCAGCGAATGAGTCAGTACATGCACATTGGCGTCGCGCCAGTCGATCAGTTCACCGTCTTTCCAGATTTTTCCGTCGCGGTCGGCCATGGACATGGTCATTTCTCCCAGAATTGTTGCAAAGATTGGATTCTAGCGGATTCCAACGTGCTCGAAAATTCATCTGTAGAATCGGGTTTTCCAATTTTCCGCGACACCCCGGCACATCGCCGCAGTTCGTGTTTCTCCTTCATGGGGTGACGGTATTTCCCAGTTATCAATCACACACGAGAGGCAAAGATTCGCCGCCTCTGTCGCGTCTTGAGCATATGAGCAATCTGCAAACAGGCACCATGCAATCCGGCCCCCTCGATCTTGAAAGGCGCGCTTTCCATCAGGGTTTCAAGGCATTCGCGCCGGCCATGCCCGGCATCTTTGCGTGGGGCATGGTGACCGGCATGGCGATGGTGAAGACGGGGCTGACGGTCTGGCAGTCGCTTGGGATGACCTTTCTCGTCTTCGCCGGAT
>JAEZVM010000320.1 GCA_023420795.1 Pseudomonadota bacterium | reverse complement strand
CGGGCTGATCGGTTTGGGGATGTAATCCGCCGCGCCAAGCCGCAAGCCTTTTTCCTCGTCCTCCGGCTCGATTCTCGCCGTCAGGAAGATGACAGGGATTTCGGCGATATCGGCATTGGCTTTCAGGCGGCGGCAGGTTTCGAATCCATCCATCTCCGGCATCATCACATCGAGCAGAATCAGGTCTGGATGCGGCGCGATGGCAGCGATCTGCAAGGCTTTCGCTCCATCGGTCGCGATCTTCACCTTGTACCGGCCCTTGAGCAGCGCCGACAGCAGCATGATGTTGTCGGGCGCGTCATCGACGATCAGGATCGTCGGTTTCTGCGGAAGTTCGAACGGACTGTTCATGATGGTTTTTCCCCGGTCTTTTCCATGTTGTATCCTGCCGTGCCTGCACTCGCCGCCAAGGCGGACAGCGCAGCATCGAAGTCGTATGCATCCAGCGCCTGCCCTATGCGCTCGCAGGCTTGCACGCCCAATGCCGCCGCTAGCAGCCCGCCTTCCTCGGCGAACACATCGGTCGCCTCGCCGTCGTAGTCACCAAGCAGATGCGCCAGCCGTTTGATGACGCGCTGCACGGCAGGGCGGTTGATCGCTTCGGCGGTAGCCGCTGCCGCCTCCTGCGCCGGTGCCGGCAGAGCATTCGCTATCGCGTCGAGCAATGCCTGCAGGGTGGCGTCGAGCTGGTTCAGCAAGGGCATCAGTGCATCTTTCTGTGTACCGGCGCGGATGCCGGCCTCCAGCCGCGCGGCAATCTGCTGTACCGCGCCTGCGCCAAGCAGGCCGGCCGCGCCCTTGAGGGAATGGGCCAGCCGCTCGGCCTGCATGCGGTCCGTCTCAATCGTTTCACCTATTCGGGCGGCCACGTCGCGCTGGCCATCGCGAAAGCGGCCAAGCATCTTCAGATAGAAGCCGCGATTGCCCATCGCACGCGACAAGCCGTCCTGTACATCGATGCCGTCAATGGACAGTTCGACTGCCGGATCGCCGGCAGGCGCGGCGACCGGCGCCTGATCGTCAGACACCACATGCTGCGGACACCAGCGCGCCACCGTCCGATACAACTCGGACGGATTGACCGGTTTCGCAAGATGGCCGTTCATGCCCGATGCAAAGCAGCGTTCGCGCTCTTCGACCATTGCATGCGCGGTCATCGCGATCACCGGCAGCGCATCGTAGCGGGCATCGGCACGGATGCGCCGCGTCGCCTCGTGGCCGTCCATTTCCGGCATCTGCACATCCATGAACACCAGGCCGTAATGGCTGGGTGCAGCCGCCGTCAGCATCTCCAGTGCAATTCGGCCGTTGCCGGCGATATCGACCGTGATGCCGGCCGCTCTCAGCATTTCGGCCGCGATCTGCTGATTGATGTCGTTGTCTTCGACCAGCAGGATCGCCAGATCGCGGAAACGCGGCAGCGTCTCCTTCGCGTGGCGCGGCAGGGCGCGCATTTGCGGCGCGAACAGCTCGATCAGCGTATCGGCCAGCGTTGATGCACTCACCGGCTTCATCAGGAAACCATCGGGGCGCGCGCGCTCGACGCGGTAGCGGGCGCTTTCATCGTCGGAGGCGCTGAGCAGCACCATGCGCGGCGGCACGTTCAGCGTGTCGTCGCCCTTGACTGCGCAGATCAGGTCGGCGCCATCCATGCCCGGCATGGTCAGGTCGGCAAACACCGCGCCGTACGGGCGGCGGTCGCCGTCGGCTGCATGAATCATGTCGAGCGCTTCGCCGGCGCTGGAAGCACGGTCGATCTGTACCGGCAAGGCCGCCATGTTCTCCGCCAATACTGCGCGGGCACTCGGATTGTCATCCACCAGCAGCACCCGCATGCCCTGCAATACCCCCGGCGTCGCGCGCGGTTGTTTCGCCGTATCGGCTAGTCCAAACCATGCAGTGAAACAGACTGTCGTACCGACGCCGATTTCGCTTTCCAGCCCGATGCTGCCGTCCATCATTTCCACCAGGCGCTTGGAAATCGACAGGCCGAGGCCGCTGCCGCCATAGCGGCGGGTCGTCGATTCATCGGCCTGGCTGAAGGCGCGGAACAGTCGGCCGGTCTCTTCGCGGCTCATGCCGATGCCAGTGTCACGCACCGTGAATTCCAGCTGGATTCTGTCGCCACGCGATTCCAGCCGGCGACAACCGACGAAGATCTCGCCGCGCTCGGTGAACTTGATCGCATTGTTGACCAGATTGATCAGCACCTGGCCGAGACGTACCGGATCGCCGATCAGGCCGCGCGGTATGTTGAGCGGGAACTGGAACAGGTATTCGAGCCGCTTGTCGTGCGCGTCCGCGCCAGTGACGGCCGACACATTGCCGAGTACTTCATCGAGATTGAAGTTGACGTGCTCCAGATCGAGCTTGCCGGCTTCGACCTTCGAGAAATCCAGGATGTCGTTGATGATGCCCAGCAGCGACAGGCCCGCGCTGCGGATCTTTCCGATGTAGTCGCGCTGCCGGGCATCGAGTTCGGTACGCAGCGCGAGATGCGCCATGCCGATGATCGCATTCATCGGCGTGCGGATTTCATGGCTCATGTTGGCCAGGAACATCGACTTCGCCCGCGTGGTTTCTTCCGCCTGCCGGCGCGCCAGCTCGGCATCCTTCAGCTCGCCTTGGATACGCATGCGCTCCAGTCGGATGCGCTCGGCCATGCTCTGCTTCAGGCTGTCTTCCAGCAGCTTGCGCTCGGTGATGTCGGTCATGAACGACAGCGTTGCCGGCCGGCCTTCCCATTCGATCATCACCGCCGACAGCTGGACCCAGATCATCGTCCCTGTCTGGCTGTTGACGATGCGGAAGTTGTAATACTGTTCGACCTGCTCGCCTTGCAGCCGTCGCTGATGCCGGTCAATCACCAATTCCCGGTCTTCGGGATGAATCGATTCAACGAAAGGCAATTCGGCCAGCTCCTGCGGCGAATAGCCGGTCATCTGCGTCACGCGCGGATTGGCGAACACGATATGCCCATCCTGCACGACCAGAATGGCTTCGGTGACGTTGTTGACGACTTGTCGATAGTGCTCCTCGGACTTGTTCAGCGCCTCTTCCAACTGGCGCCGCTTAGTGATGTCCATCACCACCCAGACGGTGCCCCGTGTGGGATCTCGTGAATCGACAGCCCGCCCGGACAGGTAGGCCCAGAACAGCGATCCGTCGCCGCGCCGCATCTGCAGCTCCGTTTCGTAAACGCTGCCGCTCTGTATCGCCTCGGCCACTGCCGCTCCGACGCGCAGGTATTCCTCGCGCGACGGATAATATATTTCGAGCGACTTGCCGAACGGGTCGAAATGATCGACGCGGAAGATATGGAACATCGCCCGATTGGCCCAGTGCGCGCGCCCGGCCGGATTCAGGAAGATCATGCCGACGATCGAGTTGTCGAGAATCGTCTCGCGCGCGACCAGGCTCTGAGTGAGCTTGTCTTCGAGCGACTTGTGCTCGGTAATGTCGCTGATAAAAGCCAGTGCCGCGATGCGACTTTCCCACTGTATCGTTACCACCGACGCTTCTACCCAGATCGCCACGCCGGTCTGCCGGTTGATTAGGCGGAAGCTTGTCTTCTGCTCGACCGCCTCGCCTCGCATGCGCCGCGCATAGCGTTCGAGCACCATTGCACGGTCGTCCGGATGAACATTGGTGCCGAGCGGCCGGCCAATCAATTCCTCCTTCGAATCGCCGGTCAGTTCCAGCAGCCGTGCATTGGCGAACGCAATGCGTCCGTCCTGCAGCACCAGGATGCCTTCCGTCGCATTGTCGACCACTTGCCGGTAATGCTCCTCCGAAGTGGTCAGCGCCTGCTGATGGCGGCGCAGCACTTCTTCCTGAGCGGCCTTGCGTGCGGCAATGTCGGTAACGGTGATCACCATGCAGCGTGCGCCGCCGGCAAGCGTGATGCGATTGAAGCTGACCAGCGCGCTCAGCAGCGCGCCATCGCTGCGGCGAAATTGCCACTCATCGGACAGACGGGGAGATTCGGAATGCAGTTCGGCCAGGAAGCGATCGCCGCGGACAGCGATTTCGGGCGGTGCAAGCAGCGTCCAGTGCTGCCCCTGCAACGCATCGACCGTATAACCGAGCATGCGACAGAACGCCTGATTGGCGCGCATGACGTGGCCTTTTTCATCGATGAAAAAGATGCCTGCTCCGGTCGCCTCGAATGCTGCGCTCAGCAGCTCATGGTCGTTGTGTTGTGATGATGTTGTTATTAATTTTGCATTCATCGTGCCGCCCCAATACGCGCACGATAGCAGATTCAAAAGGGGCAGGCACCTGGATCAGCGCGTCGTAAACGACCAGGAGCGGCTGATGGGCACGCTCAGTGCGGGGCAGTCGCTCGTCGCGCCGTATTCAACTGTGCCTTCGAACTGCACGTCGTATGTGGTGGCCGGCGCTAGCACATCGAGCGGCACGATGGCAGCCGCAGCCGACGGTGTGTGTTGCGGGTCCAGCATCTCGGTCAGCGTACGCACCTGCAGCGGATTGCCGCCACGCGGCCGCACGGTGAAGCTTTGCATCTTGAGAGCGGCGATGATATCGGCATGCACGCTGATCGGATAACCGACCTCGTTCCGGTCCGGCATCGGATCCGGCACTTCATCGTCGCTGAAGAAATTCCTCTGCACGCGCTGCTGTTCCGCGAACGGATAGGTAACCACGCGCCCGCGTTCAGCGCATGTCTGGCTCAGGCCGTCCGCGACGAAGTTGGTGGTGAAATAGGTCAGGCCGTTCGGCGCGGTTGCAGTGCCACTGCCCGCCTCTCGGAACATCGGCTCGAAGATGACGAAGCGGTGATAGATGGCGGCGATCAGCCCTTCCGCCGCATCGAAGCCGGCGGGGTTGGAGGTGGCTGA
>JAEZVM010000197.1 GCA_023420795.1 Pseudomonadota bacterium | reverse complement strand
TCAGATCAAGGATGCAACAGTGCCCGGTCTTTTTTAATATTCCTTGGGCAATAGCCTTTCATTCCAGCCGCCGACCGATGTAGTTACGCATCGGTTACAGATTGAATAACTGATAACGGATTCTTATGAAACTTGGAGACACTACCGTAGGCACCCGGCTCGCGCTCGGATTTTCCTTCTCGCTTCTGATGCTCTGCCTGGTCATGAGTCTGGCGACATGGCGGCTGCATGAGGCGCGCGGAGCGGTCGAAACCATGGTCAACGAAGTGATGGTCAAGGAACGGCTGATGGCGGAATGGGCGGCGAGCACCAACGTCAACGGCGCGCGCACGATCGCGGTCGCGGAGTCGAACGATGCGGCGCGGCAGGAACAGGTCCAGAAAAGAATCAAGGAAACCAGCGGCCGCATTTCGGCGATCCAGAAGCAGCTCGACGGCTTCAGCAAGAGCGAGCAGGAAAAGCAGCTCTTCGCACAGATCGCGCAGCAGCGCAGTACTTACATCGCCGCGCGCGAAGAGGTGTTCAAGGAAAAAAGCACGAGCGAGGAAAATGCGCGCCAGCTGGTGCAGTCGAAGCTGGAGCCGGCGCTGAACGAGTATGTCGCGACCATCGGCCGGCTTACCGCCTTTCAGGAAAATGAGATCACGCGCATGCGCGGCGAAATCGAGAACCTTGCGACCGCGTCGCAGCGCATGCTGATCACGCTCGGCGTGCTGTCGGCGCTGCTCAGCATCGGCGTGGCGGTCGTGATCGCGCGCAGTATCCGCAACCAGCTCGGCGGTGAACCGGCGGAGGCAATGTCGGTTGCGAACCGCATCGCGCAGGGCGACTTGGCGGTGGCGATCGCGCTGCGGCCCGGCGACACCACCAGCCTGATGCATTCGATCCATCAGATGCAGGAAAGCCTCGCCCGCATCGTCGGCGAAGTGCGCGCCGGCTGCGACGTGATCGCGACTGCGTCGAACCAGATCGCATCCGGCAATCTCGACCTGTCTTCGCGCACCGAGGAGCAGGCCAGCTCGCTGGAGGAAACCGCGTCGTCGATGGAGGAACTGACGGCGACCGTCAAGCAGAACGCCGACAACGCGCGACAGGCGAACCAGCTGGTCGCATCGGCCGCCGGCGTCGCGGGCGACGGTGGAGCGGCGGTGACGCAGGTGGTGGAAACCATGGGCGCGATCGAGGCTTCCTCGAAGAAGATCGTCGATATCATCAGCGTGATCGATGGGATCGCGTTCCAGACCAACATCCTCGCGCTGAACGCCGCCGTCGAAGCAGCCCGTGCCGGCGAGCAGGGGCGCGGCTTCGCCGTCGTCGCCTCGGAAGTGCGCACGCTGGCGCAGCGCTCCGCCGCCGCAGCCAAGGACATCGCAGCGCTGATCAGCGAGTCGGTGGCGAAGGTGGAAGGCGGCTCAGCGCTGGTCGGGCAAGCCGGCGCGACCATGCAGCAGGTAGTCGAGGGCGTGCGGCGCGTCAGCGACATCGTCGGCGAAATCGCCGCCGCCAGCGACGAGCAGCGCGCCGGCATCGAGCAGGTGAACATGGCGATCACGCAGATGGATCAGGTGACGCAGCAGAACGCCGCGCTGGTCGAACAGGCCGCCGCTGCAGCGGCTTCGATGCAGGAGCAGGCGGCAAAGCTTGCGCAGGCGGTGAGCGTGTTCAGGCTGGATGCTGGTGCTGCTCGCGGATTGCTGCCGGTGTCGTAACATTACTTCGCCAACAAATCTATCATCCCGAGCGCAGCGAGGGATCTGATGCGCAATCTTTCCACGAACGAACGAGATCCCTCGCTGCGCTCGGGATGACAAGGCAGGGGCAAGCGCATCGTCTTATGACGCGCCCTGACCTGCACCCTGCACCTGCTTCGGCAGCGTCGGCGCATCCGCATAATGCGGATCGATGAAAATCCGTTCGAGATGGGCATCCGACGACTTGCCCAGCCGTGCCGCGCCGCCGCCGTCGATATCGCCGGCGCACCAGTTCGCGGCGACTTCCAGTCCCAGCGCCTTCAGATGCTTCAGGAAGGGTAGCGCCGTGTTGTTCTTGCTGGCCACGCCCAGCGCCGCCATCTTCACATGCGGCGGGATGTAATGCAGCCGTATCTTTTCTTTGCCGTACAGTCTGCCACCCGGCTTCTTCGCTGCCGCACTGGCCGGAACCTGGTCGAGCAGCTGGTTAATTTCATGGATACTCTTGATTTCGGCGATCAGCGACGCATTGAAGGTGATCTCGTTCATGCGGTCGATGATTTCCCAGGCGGTGTTGGGCGGCACCCGGTCGCATTCCACCACCACCGGATTGACGCCGACGACCACCAGGTCGCCGGTGAGCTCGCGGTGGTGCGTAATCAGCGGCATCAGTGCCGGGTCGGACACATAGCCGCCATCCCAGTAATACTCGTCGCCGATGCGAACCGCGCGATCGACCGTCGGCAAGCAGGCCGATGCAAGCAGATGCTCTATCCGGATCTCCTTTTTTGAAAATATCTTTTGCTGGTTGGTGCGCACATTGGTCGCGCTGACGTAAAG
>JAEZVM010000172.1 GCA_023420795.1 Pseudomonadota bacterium | reverse complement strand
TTCCCATCAAGTTTCAATTAGATAGTTAAGAAAAAGGAGTCAACATGGATGCAAGTCCGTACGGATTGTCGAACCTCTGGACGCAGGGCGACATGGTCACCAAGGGCGTCGCGTTTCTGCTGGTCGCAATGTCGATCGCATCGTGGTACGTGATCCTCACCAAGGCAATGCAACTGTGGCGCTACGGCCGCGCCGCCCGTGCCGCCGGCCATGAATTCTGGGATACCACCAACATTAACGATGGCCTGAACGCGCTCGGCAGCGGCAATCCGTTCGCCGAAATCGCTCAGGCAGGCGTGGGCGCGATGCGCCACCACAACGCGCACAAGGGCCACCTGCACGACCAGCTGACGGTCAGCGACTGGGTCACGCTGTCGCTGCGCCAGGCGATCGACGAGGCTTCCGGCAAGCTGCAGACCGGCATGGCAGTGCTGGCCTCGGTCGGTTCTAGCGCGCCTTTCGTCGGGCTGTTCGGTACCGTCTGGGGCATCTACCACGCACTGGTCGCGATCGGCACTTCTGGTCAGGCAAGCATCGACAAGGTTGCCGGCCCGGTCGGCGAGGCGCTGATCATGACCGCGCTCGGCCTGGCAGTCGCGATTCCCGCCACCTTCGGTTACAACGCACTGGTGCGTGGCAACAAGGCTGTGATCGCGAAACTCAACAAGTTCGGCTTCGATCTGCATGCCCTGTTCGTCACTGGCGCGCGGACGGAACTGGCCGGCGAAGAGGCCTCCGGCGCGAAACTGGTCGCCGTCAACAGCAAGTAAGGAGCGCGATCATGGCAATGGGCTCCCTGTCCGACTCGGAAGACGACTTCAATCCCGAGATCAACACCACTCCGCTGGTCGATGTGATGCTGGTATTGCTGATCATCTTCATCATCACGATCCCGGTGATGAACCACAGCGTGAAGATCGATCTGCCGCGCGCGACGAATCAGCCGAACGAGACGAAACCGGAAAACATCAACCTGTCGATCGATGCCGAAGGCAAGGTCTATTGGAACACCGATCTCGTCGATGCCGGCCAGATGCAGGCACGCATCGTCGAGGCGGCGAAACTGACGCCGCAGCCGGAACTGCATATCCGCGCCGAGCGCACCACACAGTATGAGAAGGTGGCGCAGGTGATGGCAGCCGCGCAATCCGGCGGACTGGGGAAAATAGGCTTCGTGACCGATCCCCAGGGACAGTAATCATTTCAGATGAAAAGAAAGCCCCGTGCGAAGTTCCGGCACGGGGCTTTTTTGTTGCGAACGCTTATGCGGCCCGCCCCAAGGCTTCGAACTGGAAGCGGTTTTCCCGGAACAGCACCATGCAGGCATCAACCACCGCCTCGTCGTACCAGACACCGCGATACTGGGCAATATGCGCGAGCGCGGCATCGAGGCCCAGCCCCGGCCGGTACGGGCGGTGCGAGGTCATCGCTTCGACTACATCGGCCACGGTGACGATCTTTGATTCGAGCAGCAACTGGTCGCCGCGCCTGCCGTTCGGATAGCCGCTGCCATCCACGCGCTCATGATGCTCGACGATGATGCGCGCAATCGGCCACGGGAAACGCACATCCTTGACGATGTCGTGCCCCGACTGCGCATGCGTCCTGATGAGCTCCATTTCGATCGGCAAGAGCTTGCCCGGCCGGTTCAGGAGCTCGGACGGCACTCGTACCTTGCCGACATCATGGATAGACGCCGCCAGATGCATCCCTTCGATCTGGTGCGGCGACAGCCGCATTTCCTCGCCGATTGCGCTGGCCAGCGTTGCCACCCGCCGCTGATGGCCCGCCGTATACGGATCGCGCAATTCCAGCGTGGTGGCAATCGCCTGGATGGATTCAACGAGGCTCTGGCGCAGCACCGCCTCGTGCTGTTTCTGCTCCGCTGCCATGCGATCACGTTCGGCGCCGGTGCGCAATGTGACGATGCCGAATGCGAGGTCATTGGCCAGTTCCTGCAGCAGATCGACTTCGTCGGCGTTGAACGCATCCAGTTCGCCCGCATAGATCGTCAATGAGCCATAGACGCGATCGAGTTCACGCAGCGGAAAGACGATGCTCGACTGGTAACCGCGCTTGAGCACTTCGTCGCGCCAAGGCGCAGCCAGCGGATTGGTGGCGTAATTCTGAGTGACCTGGGTAATGCCGGTCCGTATCGCCGTGCCGACCGGGCCGCGCCCCAGCTCATCGTCTGCCCAGCTCGCCAACGGCGCGCTGCCGAAGAGATTCTCATCATCGCCGCAGGAAGCAACCGGCTGCACGGTCTTGTTCTCATCGTCCAGCGCCTTGCCCACCCATGCCATGCAATAGCCGCCGACCTCGACGATCACGCGGCACACGGCATTCAGCAGCTCGCTCTCTTCCTTCGCATGGATCAGTTGCTCGTTACCTGCTGACAGGGTGCGTAGCGCACGGTTGGCGCGATTCAGGTCCAGCTCGCTGTTTTTTCGGGCGGTGATGTCGAGCGCGATGCCCGATATCTTCAGCGCCTTCCCGGCAGTGTCGCGCAGCACTGCGCCTCGCACGCTCACCCAGTGAAGCGAAGCGTCGGGCCACACCACCCGGAAATCGGACCATTCTCCCTTTTCCTCGATGAGGGCCTGCTGCAATATCTGGCGCATCCTGTCCCGGTCGGACGGGCAGATCAGTTCCAGAAATCCTTCGCGACTCATCTGGTTCACCCCCGCCGGCAGGCCGAACAGCGTGCGCACCTCGTCCGAATAGGAGAATAGGCCGCCCGCCACATCACAGCTCCAGACGCCCATGTGCGCGGCCGACATCGCCATCGCAAGCAGCTCCTCGCTGTCCTTCAACATCGCCTCAGCCGCCTTGCGGCGTGTGATGTCTTCGATGGTAATGACGACTCCTTCCGGCTGTCCGCCCTCCCCCTGCAAGGGCGAGGCATTCATCGACAGCAGAATGCGCTGCCCGTCGCTGCCCTCGACTGCGATCGGCACGTCATATACCGGCTGGCCGGTCATGAGCGCCTTCCTGAACGGCAGCTCATTCCTCGGAATCGGATTGCCAGCATGATCGACGGGACGCCAGCCGGACCAGTCATGCGAGGCCGGGGCTACTCCGCTGCTGAACAGCCGCAGCAGACGCTCGGCGCTCGCGTTTGCCAGCTTCAGCCGGCCGTCGTTGCCCCATACCGTAAGCCCGACCTGGCTGGTTGCGGCGATGTTCGACAGCAACGCATGCTGCCGCGCCAGCTCACGCTCGACCCGCTGCGCCTCGGTGATGTCGCGCACGGCGATGAACACTCCCTGCCTTCTGCCTTCGTCGTCATGGTAGGCGGTCGCGCTGTACAGCACATAGGCGTGCTGCCCCGATTTGTGGCGCAGCGTGAGCGGGTAATTGCGCACCGCGCCTTCCGCCAGCGCGGTGCGGCAAGTGGCGCGCGCCTTGTCCGGCTCGGTGAAGTAGTTGGCGAATTCCGCGCCGAGCAAATCCTTCTCTCCAAGACCGGTGATGTCCTGCGCGGCCTGGTTGACGCCTGTGATCCGTCCTCGCTCATCAACGGTCACGAACGGATCAAGGCTGGCCTCGATCAGGCTGCGCGCATAGGACGATGCGGTACGGATCTCCGCCTCGGAACGCACGACGCGATCGAACGGATCGCGCACGCTCCCGATCACCACCGCCTGGTAAATATAGGCGTAACTCACGACCTTGTAGATGTGCCCGAGGAGATTGAAGATGTCGGTCACGTCCGAATAGAGGACGAAGCACAGCTCGGTCAGGATCGAGATCGCCGCGGCGGCGAACAGTCGGGGAATGTCGAACGGTGCAGCGCGGCGGGAAGACCACAGCAATGCCACGGTTGCCACGGCAAACAGGCCGATGATCACCAGCTCCATGCCCACCTTGAAGTCTGTCAGCCCCTGCCCTGCGATGAAGGTGCGCGGCAGTGCCTGCTGATGGAACAGCCCGACCCATGTGACAAGTGCCAGCAGCATCAGCGTCAGGCCGAGCAGGAGATACCGGGCGGACGGCCGGGAAAGCGGCGCCCACGGCTTGAGCGCGATCCACAGCAGCACCGCAGCAAAGATCAGCCGCGAGGCGAGCCAGAAGTTGATCGCCTTCTCCGGTCCGGCCGGCGTGATGAAATCCGGCATGCCGGCGTACGACAGCATATGCAGCACATCGACGAAGCCGACCGCCAGCAGGCCGCAGGCGAGCAGAACCACATTGCCGGGACGGTCATGCCTGTACGTGGTCCACGCCAATCCGAACACCATGCCGGCGACCAGGATCGAGAAACTCTCCAGCGTGGTATGCAGCCAGGCGTAGCTCGCGACGCCTTCAAATCCATGTTGCGGAGGCGCCTGCCATACGGCCAGAAAGATAGAGGCAAGTATCAGGACCGCCGCAGCCTGGTTTCGGATGGGATGCAGAAGCGCCGCGACCTGTGTGCCGGCTGACGAGAGATAGTCGCGGATATGATGCAAGCGTTCGGTTGCGGGCGCGGGTTGAGGCTGGTTCATGGCAGCGTATTCGGATTCGGGCGTATTACAAAGCATTTCATCGGGGCCTCGCCCGCAAGCGCCATTGCACTGGAAGCATTCCTGTGATCGACATGAGCAATCTTGCTGCGGCACACATGGGCCGGCTTGTCCCTCTTCGCTCCCTGAAGGCGGCCGGCTTGTTCTTTTATGAAACATTTCCGGTCACCAATAGCAGTCTAAAACCGATGCGTAACTCTGTCCAACGAAGCGTGTTTTTTCTGGCTAAGCGTTGCCAGACTCTCTTATCGGTACAAACGAATATGGCCACATATGCTGTCAAGAGAGTGAAGCCGGGCAAATTTGCTTCAAATCAAGGAAGATTAAAAAGGAGATAACTACTATAATTTCCTAATAGAAATATATTCCCCGTCCCTATAGCGGCGTACTTAAATTCCGAATCAACACACATATCTCGGGCTTTTGTATCGCAGCTCGTCGTTTACCGCCAGCCTGCGCACAGGCTTAAAGAAAGGAAAGACATATGCGTCTCGCCAACATGAAAATCTGGGTCCAGCTTCTGATCACGATCGGGCTTGCTCTTGTCGTGGTATGGACCGCAGTGATCATTTGGCAGAACCATGCTTACCGTGAAACCGCCATCGACCAGGCGCGCAGCTTTTCGCTGAGCATGCATGATGCGACCATGGCCGGCCTGACTGGCATGATGGTGACCGGCACAGTGCAGCAGCGTGATGTGTACCTCGACCAGATGAAGCGGCTCAACATCATTCGTGATGTGCGGGTGCTTCGCGGCGAAGGCGTGATCAAGGCTTTTGGCGAAGGCAATGCCAAGTCGGACGGTGTACCGGATGCGCTTGAAAAACAGGTTCTGCAGACCGGCAAGGAGGTCGTCCGGGTCGAGTCCGACGCCAGCGGCGAATATCTGCGCGCAGTGCGTCCGGCACTGGCGCAAAAGAATTATCTCGGCAAGGACTGCACTACCTGCCATCAAGTGGCGGAGAACAGCGTGCTCGGCGTCGTCAGCATGAAAATTTCTTTGGACGAAGCCAACGCGGCTGTCGCGCAGCAGCGTTGGAAGTCAATCCTGGCAGCCTTCATCACCTGCATCCCGGTGCTACTGGTCATCTATCCGTTCATCCGCAAGGTCGTCACCCGGCCGCTGGAGTCCGGCGTGAGGATCGCGCGCGGCATCGCCGAAGGCGACCTGACGCAAAAAATTGAAGTCGATTCGACCAATGAAACCGGCCGCCTGCTGCAGGCGCTGAAGGACATGAACGCGAGCCTGGTAAAGATCGTCGGTAATGTCCGCGAGGGAACCGATGCGATCTATGGCGCCTCCGGCGAGATCGCGAACGGGAACCAGGATCTGTCCGCGCGCACCGAATCGCAGGCCAGCGCGCTGGAAGAAACCGCCTCTTCGATGGAAGAGCTGACCTCCACCGTGAAGCAGAATGCCGACAACGTGCGCCAGGCCAATGAGCGCGCGGTCGCTGCATCGGAAGTTGCGGTCGAGGGCGGCGAAGTGGTGTCGCAGGTGGTCAACACGATGGAGTCGATCAATGCTTCGTCGAAGAAGATCGCCGACATCATCGGCGTGATCGACGGCATCGCGTTCCAGACCAACATCTTGGCGCTGAACGCCGCCGTGGAAGCGGCCCGTGCCGGCGAACAGGGTCGCGGCTTCGCAGTCGTCGCCGCCGAAGTACGCAGTCTCGCGCAACGCTCGGCAGCCGCAGCCAAGGAAATCAAGACCCTGATCGAGGATTCAGTGGAAAAGGTCGATAGCGGCACGAAGCTGGCACATCGGGCCGGTGCCACCATGGCCGCCATCGTCGATGGTATCCGTCATGTCACCGAAGTGATGGGTGAAATCGCACAGGCCAGCAATGAACAGGCAGCCGGCATCGAACAGGTCAACAGCGCCATCACGCAGATGGACACGGTAACGCAACAAAATGCGGCTCTGGTGGAAAAGGCAAATGCGGCGGCCCAATCGCTGCAGGATCAGGCGGGGCATCTGGAACAGGTCGTGAGCGCCTTCAAACTGGAAACGACTGGCGCAATCAATTCGCCGGCACTCGCCGTTGCGGCCGACAGCGCCGACAATACGCCTGCGCTTCCCCGGCTGAACTGAGTCTGGCTTGAGCTGAATGCAAACGGGCATGGGTGTGCTCCCCATGCCCATTCTTTTTTCGTTCGCTGATTTCGTGGAATGCCAGAAAAGGAATTCGTCACGCGGTCATTCAGCCCGCCACCAGATGAATCGTGCGCGCTCAGCGCATCCGGCGCAATGGCTGTTCTTTTGCAGAAGGCTCAGCCGAACCGCAGCCGCCGCAACTGCCGCAGCCACTCGAACAATCCGACGATTGAGGATCACGCTCGAAATAGCCGGCGGTCCTCGACAGCCCCATTGCCTTGAACATGCGTGCCAGTTGCCTGCGCACGGCGCGTGTCAGCGCCTTTGGCGCATAGCGCTTGATAACCGCCCACGCAGCGCAGGCGACGATCAGGCCGACAAGCAGTTCCTGCATCATCAACCTCCCAGAAGTACTCGACTGAGCTGATAGGTGACAAACGAAGCCAGATAGGCGAGCGCGAACATGTAAGTCGTCATTACCAGCACGGGCGCCCATGAATCGGTCTCGCGCTTGACGAGCGACAGGGTCGAGATGCACTGGGGTGCGAATACATACCAGGCCAGCAGCGACAACGCGGTCGGCAGGCTCCAGGTGGCGGCGATCATCGGCGTCAGCGTGGTCGCCAGATCGTCGCCGGTGGCAGCCAGTGCATAGACCGTGCCGAGTGCGCCGACGGCGACTTCACGTGCCGCGAGACCCGGGATCAGCGCAATCGCGATCTGCCAGTTGAAGCCGATCGGCGCGAACAGCGGCTGCAGCAACTGCCCGAGCTGGCCGGCCAGGCTGTACTGGATCGCCGGGCCGGTCGCACCCTCGGGCGGCGCGGGGAACGTGGACAGGAACCAGATTAGGATCATCATCGTCAGGATGATGGTACCCACACGCACAATGAATATCTTGGCGCGCTCCCACAGGCCGATCGCGAGATTGCGCAGATTCGGCCAGTGATAATTCGGCAGTTCCAGCATCAGCGGTTGATAGCGCCCCTTGCCGGCGGCGAGCTTGAATACATACGCGACCGCCATCGCCGACACTATGCCGGCGATGTACAACCCGAACAGCACCAGACCCTGCAGGTTGAAGATTCCGACCGAGCGGTCCGGGATGAACGCGCCGATCACCAGCGCATACACCGGCAGGCGCGCGGAACAGGTCATCAGCGGCGCGATCATGATGGTGGCGAGGCGGTCGCGCGGATTCTGGATGGTGCGGGTCGCCATGATGCCGGGAATCGCGCAGGCAAAGCTCGACAGCAACGGGATGAAGGCGCGTCCCGATAGGCCGACGCTGCCCATCAGCCGATCCAGCATGAACGCAGCGCGCGGCAGGTAGCCGGAATCCTCCAGCACCAGGATGAAGAAGAACAGGATCAGGATCTGCGGCAGGAATATCAGCACGCTTCCCGCGCCGGCGATGATGCCATCGACCAGCAGGCTGCGCAGCAGGCCTTCCGGCATGATGCCGTTTATCGCCTCGCCGAGCGCGCCGATACCGCTTTCGATGAGTCCCATCGGCGCTTCCGACCAGCTGAACACCGCCTGGAAGACCAGGAACAGAACGGTAGCCAGCACCAGGTAGCCGAGCACCGGATGCAGCACGACGGCATCGATGCGGTCATCGGTTTCCTGCGTTTCGCCCGCGTGCGTAATCACCGCATCCAGAATCCGGCGCACTTCGCGCTGCGTGATTTCCAGTGCATCATGATTATCGGCATTGAACAGTTCGGTGCCGCCGGCATTGGCGCGTTGCGGTTGCCTCGCAAGCTGGTCGAGATGCGCGATCAGTGCCTCGCTGCCGCCCGGCTTGATGGCTATGGTTTCGATAACGGGGATGCCGAGCTCCGACTGCAGCTTCACGGTGTCGATCACGAGACCGCGCTTTCTGGCGACATCCATCATGTTCAGTGCCAGCACCGTCGGCCGCTGCAGTCGCAGCACTTCCAGCACCAGGCGCAGGTTTAGCCGCAGGTTGGTGGCATCGACCACCAGCACGATCACATCCGGCAGCACCTCGTCTTCCTGCTTGCCGAACAGGACGTCGCGCGTGATCGCCTCGTCCGGCGTCATCGCGTTCAGGCTGTACGCGCCCGGCAGATCGATCACCCGGTAGGAGCGGCCGGCGGCGGAAGTGAACTGCCCTTCCTTGCGCTCGACGGTGACGCCGGCATAGTTCGCGACCTTCTGGCGCGCGCCGGTCAGGCGATTGAACAGCGCGGTCTTGCCGCAGTTGGGATTGCCGACGAGGGCAAGATGCAGCGGCTGACGCGTGTTCATAGCTTGTTCAGGCGCGCTCGACGTGGATCATTGCTGCTTCATGGCGACGCAGCGCAAAGGTGGCAGTCCCGACGCGAACAGCGATCGGATCACGCCCCGGGAAGGATTCGGCGACGATGCGTATCGTCTCGCCCTGGACGAAACCGAGTTCCAGCAGGCGCCGACGCATCGCGACATGCTCGGTCACAACGCTGTCAGCCAGCCCAATCACGCTGGCACGATCGCCCTTCTTCAGATGGCTGAGGCAAAGCCGATTATGGTGCGGGTGCTTGGCTGAGGTGTGTGACATCGCTCGCTCTCCTAAGGAAGTCGGGACGGCCGCCTGCGAATATGTTGCGGCATTTCAACGTCAGTATACACCTTAATGATAATAGTTCTCAATAGCGTT
>JAEZVM010000113.1 GCA_023420795.1 Pseudomonadota bacterium | reverse complement strand
TGCGCGTATTACGGTTACCCCGAGCAGACGCTGTGCGGGATGAACATCAAGCAGATCAATATCCTTTCAGCGGAGGAAATCCAGCAAGAGATGCAGTGTGCGCTGGATGAAAAGCGCAACTATTTCGTCTTCATGCATCGGCTCGCCTGTGGCGAGCTGCGTACCGTCGAAGTGCATTCGTCGGCAATCGGATTCGAGGGAAGAACGCTGCTGTTTTCCATTGTGTTCGACATCACCGAGCGCAAGCAGGCCGAAGAATCGCTACGGCTTGCCTCGCTGGTATACCGCAACAGCAGCGAAGCGATGTCAGTGATCGACGCCAAAGGCAATATCGTTAACATCAATCCGGCTTTTACCGATCTCACCGGCTATGCGGCGGATGAGGTGATCGGCAGCAGCATCAAGATGCTGAACTCGCCGCGCCAGGACCCGGTGGTTTATGGCGAACTCCGCACGGCGCTGGGAATGACGGGGCGCTGGCAGGGCGAGTTGTGGGCGAGGCGCAAGAACGGAGAAGACTTTCTGCGCTGGATGTCAGTCAATACCATTTTCAATGACGACGGCTCGGTGCAGAGCCGCGTCGGCCTGTTCTCCGATATCACGAAGGAAAAGGAGTCGGACGAACTCATCTGGCGCCAGGCTAACTTCGATGCGCTGACAGGCCTGCCGAACCGCCGCATGTTCCTCGACCGGCTGGACCAGGCGCTGAAGATCGCGCATCGCAATGAGCAGCAGGTGGCGCTGCTGCTTCTCGATCTCGACTACTTCAAGGAGGTCAACGACACGCTCGGGCACAGCGCCGGCGACCGCTTGCTGCAGGAGGCGGGGCAGCGCCTGCGCGCCTGCGTGCGCGAATCGGACACCGTCGCGCGCGCCGGCAGCGACGAGTTCGCCGTCATCCTCGGCGAGCTGCACGACACTCACGGCGTCGAGCGCGTGATGCAGGACATGCTTCACGCCCTGGCGCAACCGTATCGGATCAGTGATGAGCAGATCTATCTCTCGGCCAGCATTGGCGTCACGTTCTATCCGGAGGATGGAACCGAAGCAGAAGTGCTGCTGAAAAACGCAGATCAGGCAATGTATGCGGCCAAGGACCAGGGGCGCAACCGTTACAGCTACTTCACCGCCTCCATGCAGCAGCAGGCGCAGATGCGCAAGCGGCTGATCAGCGACCTGCGGCTGGCCTTGTCAGAAAAGCAGTTCCGCGCCTACTACCAGCCCGTTGTCGATCTCGCTACCGGCGGAATCTTCAAGGCTGAGGCGCTGGTGCGCTGGCAGCATCCGGAACGCGGTCTGGTCAGTCCGGCCGAGTTCATCCCGGTTGCCGAAGAAACCGGGATGATCAACGAACTTGGCGCCTGGCTGTTCCAGCAGGCGGCACAGCAGACCGCGGCATGGCGTCGCAAGCATCATCCGGCGTTCCAGATCGGAATCAATGTGTCGCCTGTCCAGTTCCGCGACGCCGGCATCGACCATGCGGCATGGCTGCGGCATCTGGAGGCGCTCGGCCTGCCGGGACAGAGCGTGGTGGTGGAAATCACCGAAGGCTTGCTGATGGATGCATCGCCGGACGTGACTGCGCAGTTGCTTGCATTCCGCGACCATGGCGTGCAGGTAGCGCTCGACGATTTCGGCACCGGCTACTCATCGCTGGCCTACCTGAAGAAATTCGACATTGATTACCTCAAGATCGACCAGGCTTTCGTGCGCAATCTCGCTCCGGGCTCGGAAGACCTGGCATTGTGCGAGGCCATCATCGTGATGGCGCACAAGCTGGGCCTGAAAGTCATCGCGGAAGGTGTGGAAACCGAACAGCAGCGCGCGCTGCTGGCAGACAGCAAATGCGATTATGCGCAAGGCTATCTGTTCTCGCGGCCGGTACCGGCAGAGGAGTTCGAGAAACTGTTTTGATGGGCTGTCCGGGCACGGACAGCTCCTTCAGGGGAAGCGTTACACCTTCCGGACGAATTCCGACTTCAGGCTCATCGCACCAAAGCCGTCGATCTTGCAATCGATGTCATGGTCGCTATCGACCAGCCGGATGTTCTTCACCTTAGTGCCAACTTTAATCACGCCACCCGAGCCTTTCAGCTTCAGGTCCTTGATGACGGTGACGGTATCGCCATCCTGCAACACGTTCCCCGCCGAATCGCGATAAACCTTTACTTCCGGTTCGGCAGCAGCGGCGGCCTGCGCCGACCATTCATGCGCGCATTCGGGGCAGATGAATTGGCCGCCATCCTCGTAGGTGAATTCGGAATTGCATTTCGGGCAAGCAGGCAATGCGCTCATGGGTGATCCTTGAATGTGTAGCAATGAAAGGCCGCAAGTATACTGCGTCGCCTGCGGGAACTTGTGGGACGCTGCAAGAATCAAGCTCTGGCTATAATCTTCGCCTTCGCCTGATTGGACCTTCCCATGTCGCTTCTCGACCACCAGCTCGAATTGTTGTCGCCCGCAAAAACCGCCGAGATTGGCCGCGAAGCCGTCCTGCACGGGGCCGATGCCGTCTATATCGGCGGCCCTGCATTCGGGGCGCGCCACAATGCGAGCAACACCATCGAGGACATCGCCGGCCTGGTGGACTTCGCGCACCGTTACCATGTGCGTATCTTCGTCACGCTCAACATCATCCTGCACGATGCCGAGCTGGAAGCTGCACGTAAACAGATCTGGCAGCTGTACGACGCCGGCGTTGATGCGCTGATCATCCAGGACATGGGCCTGCTGGAAATGGACCTGCCCCCGATCCAATTGCACGCCAGCACGCAGTGCGATATCCGCACGGTGGAAAAGGCGCGCTTTCTCGGGGCGGTCGGCTTCTCGCAACTGGTGCTGGCGCGCGAACTGAGCCTGCAGCAGATTCGCGAGATTCACGCTGCGACCGATACGACGCTCGAATACTTCATCCATGGCGCGCTGTGCGTCGCGTTCTCCGGCCAGTGCTACATCTCGCACGCCGACACCGGCCGCAGCGCCAATCGTGGCGACTGCTCGCAAGCCTGCCGCCTGCCCTATACCCTCACCGACGGCCAGGGCCGCGTGGTCGCCTACGAGAAGCACCTGCTGTCGATGAAGGACAACGACCAGAGCC
>JAEZVM010000097.1 GCA_023420795.1 Pseudomonadota bacterium | reverse complement strand
CCAGCTCCTCGTCCGGCAGATCACGGAATGTGACAAAGGTCTGGACGTTTTCCACCTGAGCCTTCAGCCCGGAGTCCTTGGCGCGTTCATCCCAAAGGCATAGCGCTGTATGAAAAACAACCCGGTGGCCACGCATTTCCTGCAATTGATGGAATGCGTTTTCATGCGAACCCGGCTTACCGATTTGCTTGCCGTTCAGAGTTGCCACCTGATCAGAGCCGATTATGAGAGCGTCAGGCGCACTGGAGGCAATCGCAGCAGCTTTTTCCTGGGCAAGCCGAATCGCGGTTTCTTCGGGCGCTTCTCCAGTGCGAGGCGTTTCATCAATGTTGGGAACTACAACATCAAAAGGTAAGTGCAAGCGAGACAGCAAATCCTTGCGGTACTTCGAGCTGGAAGCAAGGATCAGCCGGGGCAAGGCGGTTGCGGAGGACATTTTTGTGTTTGCTTGGATAATACTCGTCAAAAATTGTCTAACACTTTGACGAATAAAGAAAAATCCTGTTATTATCGCAGGTTTTCCGGGGTTTGCTGATCGTATGAGTGCTTTTGTGATCGACGCACTCGAATTCTGTCGGCTCAAAGAGCGGCGCGAAGGCGAGATTGCGGTGGCGGATCTGCCGAGGCTTGCGCAAGAGTCGGTTGATAAATCGGGGGCGGTACGCTGGTCTCTGCAAGGTGGCAGCAACGAGCGGGGGCATCCGCAGTTGAATCTGGTGATAGCGGGTACGGTGCGCTTGATGTGTCAGCGCTGTCTGACCCCATTCGAGTTCGAGATGGCCGCCGAGTCGGTCCTGATTCTCGCTCCGGATGAGCGTAGTGCGGATGAAATCGACGCGTTGCTGGCGGATGAGTCGGTAGAAGTGATCGTCGGCAGTCGTGATTTCGATATTGAGCAGTTGATCGAAGACGAGGCATTGCTGGCGATTCCATTGTCTCCGAAGCATGAGGCCTGCCCGGATCAGCTGGTAATGAGTGCCGGAGAAGAATTGAAAAAAGAATCTCCATTTGCAGTGCTGAAGAATTTAAAGCAATAGCGTAGTAGGAAGAATTTCCGATTTGCACGGAGTTGGCAAAGCGGATATGTTAAAATTTCAGATCTTAAGGTTTAGGAGTCATCATGGCCGTTCAACAAAACAAGAAGTCCCCTTCCAAGCGTGGCATGCACCGTGCTCACGATTTTCTGGTTGCTCCCCCGCTGGCTGTTGAGCCGACCACGGGTGAAACTCATCTGCGTCACCACATCAGCCCGAATGGCTACTATCGTGGTCGCAAGGTCTTGAAGACCAAGAACGACGAATAATTGCAGTCGTTGTACGAGGAAGATAAAAGCGGCGCAGGTTTGACTTGGCGCCGTTTTTTCATATGCTGAAAAAGCGCATTGCGTCATTTTGAATCACGCCTGATCTGGCCCGCAAGGCGGTTAGAGTGAGGTACTGAGTCAAAACAATGACAATCAAAATTTCCATTGACTGCATGGGCGGCGATCATGGTCCATCGGTCACCATTCCTGCTGCAGTCTCCTTCGCTAATCACGAACCCGACGCTGAACTGATTCTCGTTGGCTTGGAAGATGTGATCCGGGCCGAGCTGAAAAAGCTCAATGCTGCCGATCATCCGCGTCTTTCTATCGTCAATGCGACAGAAGTGGTCGCAATGGATGATCCGCTTGAGGTCGCATTGCGCCGCAAGAAGGATTCTTCTATGCGGGTCGCAATCAGCCTGGTCAAAGAGGGTCTGGCACAAGCCTGTGTTTCAGCAGGTAATACCGGCGCCCTGATGGCGGTTTCGCGCTACGTGCTCAAGACGATTCCCGGTGTAGACCGTCCGGCGATCTGCACGCTGATCCCGAATCAGAAGAACGCGCCGACTTACATGCTGGACCTCGGCGCAAACGTTGATTGTGAGCCGCAGCATTTGCATCAATTCGCCCTGATGGGATCGGCGCTGGTCTCCGCGCTGGAAGGTAGGGCCAAGCCGACTGTTGGCTTGCTCAATATCGGCGAGGAAGATATCAAGGGCAACGAAGTGGTCAAGCAAACCGCTACGCTGCTACGCGCCGATCACCAGAAAGGTGTGCTCAACTTTTACGGAAACGTAGAAGGTAACGACATCTTCGAAGGCACCACTGATATCGTCGTATGCGATGGCTTTGTCGGCAATGTGGTGCTGAAGGCTTCCGAAGGGCTGGGGCGTTTCGTCAAGAATGCACTGACTGCAGAATTCAAGAGAAATCCGCTCAATCTTCTCGGTGCGGTCATAGCGCGCGGCGCGATCAAGTCGTTCTCCCATCGCATGAATCCATCACGTTACAACGGCGCCAGCTTGTTGGGCTTGCGAGGCGTCGTGTTCAAGAGTCATGGCGGTGAAGACGCGTACGGCTATGAATGGGCGATCAAGCGCGCATTCGAAGCGGCAAGGCACGATGTTCTTTCGCGTATCTCCAAGGCGATTGCAGAATTGATGCCGCAAGCGCCGGCGCCTGCCGCGCCCTTGGTTCCAGACGCAACCATCGAATTAACTCATCAGAAAACGGCATGACGCGCTATAGCAAAATCATTGGCACGGGCAGCTATCTGCCACCCAAACGCGTAACGAATCACGATCTCGCAAGGCAACTGGCGGAAAAGGGGATTGAGACTTCTGACGAGTGGATCGTGTCGCGCAGCGGCATTTCGGCGCGCCATTACGCGGAGCCAACTGTGCAATCCAGCGATCTGGCGGTTGAGGCGGCAAGGCGTGCGCTTGAAATGGCTCGCCTTGAGTCCAATGACATCGATCTGGTTATTGTCGCAACCTCTACGCCCGATCATTTCGGCGGTTTTCCAAGCACTGCCTGTGTCGTGCAGCGCAAGCTTAGCATCGAGAATGGTTGCGCGGCATTTGATGTGCAGGCAGTCTGCAGCGGCTTTGTCTACGCGGTTTCGGTTGCCGACAGCTTCATCAAGTCCGGCATGTACAAGAACGTGCTGATTATCGGTGCCGAGGTTTTTTCGCGCATTCTGAACTTTGAAGATCGTACGACCTGCGTCCTTTTCGGTGACGGCGCTGGTGCCGTGGTGTTGACGGCTTCTGCAGAGCCGGGAATTCTCGCTGCGAAACTTCATGCCGATGGCAGTCATGGCGATATTCTTCGTGTTCCGGGAAGCGTCAATGGCGGAGCGGTCGAAGGTAGCGCCTTTCTGTATATGGATGGACAGGCGGTCTTCAAGCTGGCGGTGTCGGTTCTCGACAAGGTCGCGAATGAGGTACTCAAGGCTGCCGACATGAGCGCGTCGGAAATCGATTGGCTGATTCCCCATCAGGCTAACATCCGCATCATGCAAGGCACGGCAAAAAAGCTGGGTTTGTCGATGGAGAAGATGGTGGTCACTGTCGATCAGCATGGCAATACGTCAGCAGCGTCGATCCCACTGGCGCTCGATGCCGCGGTACGCGACGGTCGTGTCAAGGCCGGCCAGAATGTGCTGATGGAAGGAGTCGGCGGCGGCTTCACCTGGGGCGCGGTACTCGCGCGGATGTAATTCTTTTTCTCATACAAGCATGACGAAATTCGCATTTGTTTTTCCCGGCCAAGGCTCGCAAGCCATTGGCATGCTGAACGGTTTTGCAGATAGTTCAATCGTGCAGCAAACGGTCGCGGAAGCGTCCGACGCTCTGCAGATGGATCTGGGTAAGCTGATTGCCGAAGGGCCGAAAGAAGAACTCGATCTGACCACCAATACGCAGCCCGTGATGCTGACCGCAGCCGTGGCGTTTTATCGCGCATGGATTGCCGCCGGCGGTAAGGCACCGGCACTTGTTGCAGGGCATAGCCTCGGCGAATATTCGGCGCTTGTGGCCGCAGGTGTGATCGCATTCAAGGATGCAGTACCTCTGGTGCGGTTTCGTGCGCAGGCAATGCAGGAAGCGGTGCCGGTCGGTCAGGGAGGCATGGCTGCCATCCTGGGGTTGTCGGATGATGACGTGCGGGCCGCATGCGCGGAGAGCGCTCAAGGCGAGATCGTCGAGGCGGTCAATTTCAATGCGCCTGCCCAGGTCGTGATTGCCGGGCACAAGAATGCAGTTGCCCGTGCATGCGAGGCAGCCAAGGCCAAGGGAGCAAAGCGTGCGCTCCCCTTGCCGGTATCGGCGCCGTTCCATTCGTCGCTATTGAAGCCGGCTTCGGAGCGTCTGCGCGATTACATGGAAAAACTGACTTTCGCCACGCCTCAGATTCCATTGATTAATAACGTCGATGTTGCGATCGTGCAGAATCCGGCGGACATAAAGGATGCGCTGGTTCGGCAGGCGGCTAGCCCGGTGCGCTGGGTCGAGACTGTGCAGAAAATGGCGGTGGACGGTGTCACGCATGTCATCGAATGCGGTCCAGGCAAAGTGCTTGCCGGCCTGACCAAGCGGATTAACGGCGATCTGACGGGTGAGGCAATCGTCGATCAGGCATCTCTCGATAAGGTATTGGGGCTTCTGAAGTGAATCTGAATAATCAAGTGGCGCTGGTCACCGGCGCGTCCCGAGGAATTGGTCGCGCGATAGCGCAAGAACTGGCAAGACTGGGAGCCAAGGTAGTTGGCACCGCCACTTCCGAAT
>JAEZVM010000062.1 GCA_023420795.1 Pseudomonadota bacterium | reverse complement strand
ACCATCACCGACACGCATGAAGCGCAGGCCCGCTACGACCTCGTGGTGGCACAGGAGTTCGCTGCCCTGAGCGATTTGGAAATCAAGCGCACCGCGCTGCAGCAGATCATCGGCAAGCCGGCCGGCGATCTCTCGACGCTGCGTCCCGGCGTGAGGTTGAACGCCCCGGAGCCGGCGGTAATCGACAACTGGGTGCAGAGCGCGGAACAGCAGAATTATGGCGTCCTCAGCCAGCAGCTGGCGCTCGAGATCGCGCAGCGAGAGATCACGCGAAACCGTGCCGGTCACTATCCGACAGTCGATCTGGAAGCCAGCCGCAGCCACAGCGACCGCAGCATCGGAACAACGTCCAGCGGCTATACCAACTCGGTTGGCGTGCGGTGGTCGATCCCGCTGTTCGCCGGTTTCGCCGTGACCAGCAGGGTGCGCGAGGCAATCGCGCTGGAAGACCAAGAGCGCGCCGATCTGGAAAATGCGCGCCGCACCGCAGCCCAAGGCGCGCGCCAGGCCTTCCTCGGCGTCCATTCCGGCCTCGCGCAGGTCAAGGCGCTGGAAGCGGCGGAAATCTCCAGCCAGTCAGCGCTCGAATCAAACCGGCTCGGCTACCAGGTCGGCGTGCGAATCAATATCGACGTGCTGAATGCGCAGCAGCAGCTCTACTCCACGCGCCGCGATCTTGCCAAGGCCCGTTACGACACCATCGTCAACGGCCTGAAACTGAAATCTGCGGCAGGCTCGCTGCGTGAGGAAGATTTGCTGCAGGTCAATTCCTTACTGACGCAGTAAGGCCAACCAGAAAGCTGCGGCGCAAAAGCGCCGCAGCGCCACTCTCCTCTCTTTTTCCCGAATACAGGAAGCGCATCTCAGGCAGCGGGAAAACCACATGCCGAGTGATCGCGCGCTTTCGCTCAAACCCGCTCCACCACAGGACTCCTTCTCATTCTCCGTTGCTGGCTTGCTTATTGCTGAGGATGCGTTCGTCATCATTCAAAGGGCATCGGAACAAGCAAATGAGCAGGCAGTTACTTCGTCATATGGAAGCAGCGGCGTCGGCAGCCGGCGTGCAAAGCAGCGCTGCCGGCATTCGGCGGGACACCGGCAACGGGCGTCGCCTCTCCCTCAAAGCCCGGATGCACATCGCATTCGCTGCGCTTGTCCTGCTGATCGTATCCAATGCAGGCATCGCGATCGGCACACACTACAGCGCCCTGCCGATGATCGCCGGCTCCCTCGGGCTGCTGATCACTGCACTGCTGTGCGTGCTGCTGAACCGGGGCGTCTTGACATCGTAGGCCACAAAACGATGAACCGGCCCTCGCCACAACGGCCGGCGAGCCCTTTTCCTGCGCCAGCTTTGGGATGAAGATCAAAATCGTCCCGCGCCCCGCAAAGTACATTCGTGTGACAACACGAGATACCGTACACAGCGGAGGAGCGAGACGAGATGCAGGCAGAAAACCATACCTTTGGCTTCAGGGATCTGATGGGCGCGCTCAAGCCCATGCTGCCGACCCTGCCGGCTTTCCTGCAGCACAGCGCGCGGCTGGGCAGGATGAAACGCGACGACATCCATTCAATCGGCCTGCTGCTCGAGGAACAGGCGGCGCAACGGCCGCATCATCCGGCATTGTCTTTCGAGGAGCGCTGCTGGACGTATGCCGAGTTCAACGCCTGGGTCAACCGCCTTGCGCACCTCTTCAAAAATCACGGTGTGCGCGCCGGCAACTGCGTGGCCATCATGTTCGAGAACCGGCCGGAAGTGCTGGCCTGCATGGTTGCCACGGTCAAGCTTGGCGCCGTGGCCGGCATGCTGAACCATCAGCAGCGCGGCGACGTGCTGGCGCACAGCATCGGTCTGGTCAGCCCGCGGCTGGTGGTCGTGGGCGATGAGTGCCGGCAGGCCATCGACGAGGTACGGGCAACGCTGTCTTCGCATCCGCTGCTGTTCTGGGACGGCGAAGGCAAGAGCCCGCCGGGGTATCTGTCGCTGCGCACTGAAGCAGCCTGGATGAGCGATGCCAATCCCGCCGAAACCGGCAGCGTGAAGCTGGGCCAGCCCTGCTATTACGCGTTCACCTCCGGCACCACCGGCTTGCCGAAGGCAGCGGCGATGACGCACCTGCGCTGGAGCAAAGCCTCGGTCGGTATCGGCCAGATGTCGATGCGGCTGCGCGACGACGACATTCTCTATTGCCCGCTGCCGCTCTATCACAACAACGGGCTCAACGTCGCATTCGGCGCGACGATGCGGGCCGGCGCGACGCTTGCGCTCGCACGCAAGTTCAGCACCAGCCGCTTCTGGGACGACATACGACGGCACCAAGCCACCAGCTTCATCTACATCGGCGAGCTGTGCCGCTACCTGCTGGCCGCACCCGAAAGTCCGCGTGACCGCGAGCACAGCGTGCGCGTCATCGTCGGCAACGGCCTGCGGCCCGAGATATGGGATCGCTTTCAGCAGCGCTTCGGCATTTCGCATATCTGCGAGTTCTATGGCGCCAGCGAATGCAACGTGGCCTTCGTCAACGGCTTCAACCTGAAACGGACCGCCGGGTTCTGCCCGCTTGCCTATGCCATCGTCGAATACGACATCGAGGCCGACCGGCCGCTGCGCGGGCCAAACGGCCGCATGCGCCGCGTGAAGCCGGGCGGCATTGGCCTGCTGATCAGCGAGGTGACGGAACGTTCGCCGTACGACGGCTACACCGATTCGAAGGCTTCTGCAGCCAAGCTGCTGCGCAATGTATTCCGCAAGGGCGATCTGTGGTTCAACACCGGAGACCTGGTGCGCAACCAGGGCATGCGGCATATCGCTTTCGTCGATCGGCTCGGCGACACCTTCCGCTGGAAAGGAGAGAACGTCGCCACCACCGAGATCGAAGGCATCTTGCAATCCTGCCCCGGCATCGTGGAGGCAGTGGTTTATGGCGTCCAATTGCCGCATGCGGACGGCCGCGCCGGGATGGCGTCGATCACGCTGGAGCCGGGAGCGATCTTCGATCCGCTGGCCGTCTGCCGGCATTTGCTCGCATCCCTGCCCAGCTATGCGGTGCCGCTGTTCCTGCGACTGAGCGAATCGCAGGAACTGACTTCCACCTTCAAGCTGCGCAAGGTCGAGCTGAAACAGCAGGCCTACGATCCGGCGAAGGTAAGCGACCCGCTGTACGTGCTGCGCGACCGCGATCAGGGCTACGAGCGGCTGACGCCGGAGATCTTTGCAGCAATCCAGAGCGGCACGCTTGCTTTCTGACGGGAGCGCTCCGTGGCATCAAAAAACTCTTGCCAAGCGTCATTCAGCCTGTATTAATCTCGACTGGCTACACTGCCGGTTTTGGCTGTCGAATATTGTTTGTGCAATGGGAGGAATGATGTTTGCGGTATTACGCTCGAAAAATCTGAAAGTATGCGGCGCAGCGGGGTTGCTCTGCCTGGCGACACTGGCTTTTGCGGAAGAACCGGCATGGAAACGCCACCGCCACGGCGCGGAAAGCAGCGCGAAGCAGGACAAAAAATGGGAAACCGACGAGGCGGTGCGGCAAGGCATGGACAGCATCCGCCAGTTGATGACCGCAAGCCGGGAGAACATCGAGAAGGAAAAAATGACCGTGCAGGACTACCGACAACTGGCCGATGCGGTGGACAAGCAGGTCGCCACGATCGAGAAGAATCACAAGCTCCCGAAAGACGCCTACAAGGCGCTTTATGTCGTCGCGCTGACCGATCTGTCGCGCGGCACCGAACTGATGCGTAACGCGCCGAAAGTCCAGGCACAGCGCATCGGCGCGCTGGAAGTACTGCAGTCGCTGCGCAACTACGGCCAGTATTTCAACCACCCGGGCTGGACTCTCGACGCCGCCAAGGCGCGCTGACCGCACCCGGCTCGCGGCGGGCTGCTCAAAGCTCCCGCGCCGACGCAGCCAGTTTAAGTCCAAGCAGCAGCATCACCCCGCCGGCCGCCCGGTCGATCCACGCCTTGTAGCGCAGATAGGCGGCCCGGGGCGAAGCGGAAGACAGCACCAGCGCAACCACCGCATACCAGCCCGCCTCGACCAGCAGCACGACGAAGGGCAGCACCAGCATCACGGACAAGGGAACCTCGCGCGGCAGCAGTGCGGCAAACACGCTCGCATAAACGATCGCGGTCTTCGGATTGCTGATCTGCGTGCCGAGCCCCAGCAGGAATGAGCGGGCTGCCTTCGCCGGTGGCGCGCCGTCGCCATCGGGAACGGCCAGCGGCTCTTTCGCGCCCCGGAGAATCCTGAATCCGAGATACGCCAGATAAGCGCCTCCCAGTACCTTGATCGACAGGTACAGCCACGGAACCGCGATCAGCAACGTCTGCAGACCCAGCAGCGCCGCATGGAATCCATCCGAGCGCGAGGATGCAACGGCGGTGCGAGCCACCATGACAAAGCTCGGCCCCGGACTCATCGCTCCGATGGCCAGCGCGCTTGCGATGCCGATCAGCGTCAGTGCGTCGTTCACGTTCTCTCCCATTTAAGAAAAATCACTCTGCCTTAGCAGGCTGCTAGAGCCTGCCTGCCGCCACCGCCCTGCGCATCATCGCTTTCGCGATTAGCCGGTGAAATGGCTTGACGACGAACATATAGCTTTCCCCCAGAAAGTTGTGGATCTCGACCGCGGTCGATACCGTCACAAAGCTGGCACCGTTGCGCTCGGACCTGAACACGGAGATGCGGAAGTCCAGATGACTATCGTCGTCACCGACGGTCAACTCATCGGGCTCTACTGAACGGACCGTAAACGGGCCGACACGCATTCCGGGAATAAAACCAGCAGCATCGCCATCAAGTCCCCTGGCGTTGTCGAAATCGTGTGCAAGCCCAAACAGCGAGACGATTTTCCCGCGCAGCTTCATGAGCCAGCGAGCCCAGGCCGGCTCGTTGCCAAAGATTGCGGCATATGCGTTGAGGGGGCTGGTGCCGGCATGTGCGAGCGCCACCTCATACGCATCGATAAAGTCTATCCGGCGCAGCGTGGCGGTCAGTCTGCTGCCTGCGGGAAGTATGGTTTCGCGAACTGTCATGCTTGCCTTGCGAGAGAGACCGATGAAACTGAGGGCTTAGATGTGGAAAGCGCTTTCTTCATTTCAAAAGCTGTCGCAGCAGATCCGCCCACAGGCTCACAAGTACCACGTTGCTCGCTGCAAAGACCAGGAAGCGATGCATCACATGGTTGTAAGTCAGATAAACGAGGCTATGTAGCACCCTGAAACCGAAGTATGTCCAGGCCAGTACTACTGTGATTGACGTCACGCTCTGGGTTACATACGCAACGATGCACACTACATAAAAAAGCACCGGCGCTTCCAGCAGATTCATGAAATTCCGGTTGGGGATGCTGACGGCTGGCGGAACATTGCCCGACTCTCCGCACTTGAAGTCGCTGACCATGACCCGGCCGGCGAATGCCGCCTTGAATCGCTGGTTAGGGATCAGCAGCAGAACGGCAAACGTCCAGCCGACCAAAGCCATCAAGGGTAAAAGAATGCTTGTCTGCTTCAATGTGGAATTCTCCCTGTATGAATGTGCTTCACGCCGCGCCAAACGGTTTTAGTATGCGGAGCCCTCCGGGTGTATGGATGTGCGCAACCAGATGCGGTGTCATGCCCTTGGATATTGACGATACCGAAACAGGTCCTTGGCACCCGATGGATTTCAACAACGCGGCAATTCGATCTGGCTCGGAATGGAATAGCTCGAGTCTGGCCAGCGACAGTCCGTAGTCCTGAAGCCTCGCTGCGGGATGCGGTTCGGCCTGCCATTCGATCAGGGCTGGAGCGACGCCGCCAAAGGGAAGGCTGCCATCGGCAGGAATCGTAATGAGCCAATTCAGCATGCCGCGGCTCATGGTTTCTACCGGCCCCAGCGCCTCGGACGACTTGGCAGCAGTTGCATGAATGTCGTCGGTTCGAACGACCCAGGTCGCCAGGCTCGGAGAAGCATCGGCCGCGAGACCATCCAGGGCAAACCACCGTGGTCTATCCGGGCGCGGAGCATCAGGATTCGGCGAGATGACTTCCAGGAATAGGGAATCGCCCAGCCGCAGTAGAAGATTGTGCGTTCCCATCCGAGGATGTTCCCCGCCTCTTTGCGGCATGACGCCCAGTGTTCGGTTGACGAACTCGGCCCCGGCTTCAAGATTGGGGGCGGTAATCGTAATGTGGTCGATGTAAGAAAGCGTCATCTGGTGCAGTCTCTGGCAGGCCGAAATCGAAACGCATGCATCTCTACCGGAAGATGGTATATCCACTCTTCAAGCCTGCGCCATCCCAAGGACATGGGAGCGACGCTGCAAGAGCAGCGGCCAGTCACCGGATGCACTTCCCCCTGCCATGGCCATTCCGCGTCACGGCTCTTGAGGAAGGGCCCCAGAATTTTTCCACAATATTTCTTTGACGCAATATTGTGCTATTTTCTTGAACATCTTTTCTGAGCCCTCTCCGGAATGCTTGCCTCCCTTCACACGCCAACCCTCGCAATGAGCGCAGCGCTTGTGCTGACCTGCATTGCCGTGCTCGGCTTCTATTTCCTTTGGAAAGGCAAGACTTATCCCGGCTTCGCCATCTGGTGCTACGGCCTTACGGCACTTGCTGCGGGATTCACTCTGCTGACGCTGCGCGGGACGGTACCGGCATGGGCCAGCGTCGTCATGGGCAACTATCTGTTGGCGCTTGGCCTCTGCCTGCCGTACGACGGGATCATCCGTTTCGAGAGCCGCCCGGCCCGGTATCCGTTCGATCCTGCCAATCACGGCGTCGCGGTATTCTGCATTGCGGGAATTTCCTATTACTTGTACGCAGACAACCAGTTCGGCATGCGCGTCATTTGGATCTCCGGCTTCCAGCTGTTCATGTCGGCACGGATCTGGTGGCTTACCAGTCAGGTCGCCACGGGAAGGAACCGATCGACCTACGGTGTGCTGACAATAATCTTCATGGTGGATGGCGCGCTCGCTGCAGGGCGGATCGTCCATGCGATGGCGCAGACGACATCCGCCCAGTCTCTGCACAGTGACATTGGCTTCCGCATTGTCGCGCTGGTCAATATCGTTCTCGCGCTCGCGCTCGGCTGCTGTCTCCTGATGCTGACGCACAACCGCATCACGGAAGAGCTCGACAAGGCACGCTCGGAGGCGGAGCTCGCGTCACGCACTGACCGCCTGACCGGCCTGTGGAACCGCCATCATTTCGAAGCCGAGGCATGGCGCGAGATGCAGCGTGCCATGCGTTACGGCCAGGCCGCCTCGCTGCTGCTGATCGATGCCGACCGGTTCAAGAGCATCAATGACCACCACGGCCATCTGGTTGGCGATGAAGTGCTGAAGGAGCTTGCAAAGCAGGCAGGCGACTGCCTGCGCGCATCCGATCTGCTATGCCGCTGGGGTGGCGAGGAATTGGTCGTACTGGTTCCGGAAGGCATCAGCGATGCGTTCGCGATTGCGGAAAAGCTGCGGCAGACAATCGAAAACGGCAGCTTTTCCACCATAGGCAAGATATCGATCAGCATCGGCGTCGCCGAACTCCAGGCGACGGACGATCTGTCAAGCTGGATCCAGCGGGCGGACGAAGCCCTGTACCGCGCAAAGGAGAACGGCCGGAACAGGGTGGAAGCGGCGGACCTGGCTCCTGCCTGACTTCGGCGCCTTGCAGCTCCATGTCATGAGCCTTATTCCAGCTTCTGATCTTCCTGCTTGGCCTGGCGCATCGCCTCCGGCTCGAGTTCTTCAGCGTAACGGTTGAAGCGGATGAACACGCCCCAGCCGGCAAGCAGCACGCCGACGGCCGCCAGGATGATGGCTGCATTCGGCAGCAGCTCGATGTCTTCGCGTATCGCCTTGAAGGTGGCAACCAGTCCCTCGATCGACACTGCCACGACGATCACGACCATGAAGCGCGACAGGAAACGCCGCGCCCGCGTCGGTCCGCTGATATGCGCTTCGCGGATCACCTCTTCCTCGCCGATGGTCTGCGCGATCTGCAGCGCCACGATCGCTACCGTAATCAGGCCGATCGCCTCGATCACGCCCTGGGCGCCCGCGGTATTCAATCCGGCCTCCAACACCGCTTTCACTCCCGTATTGACGGCCATGACGAGCAGAACCAGCGCCGCGCCGACAAAGAGCGCAGTAATCACTACGTGAATGATGGCAGACATGCGCAGCAGCGTTTTCATCGTCTCCTCGTCGCAGGGATCGCAGATGCGGGGCGGGAGTGGATGATGCCGTGAACTGCTGCCGTTTCGCCCGCCGCCATGGCTCTTTATAGGCGAACTTTGGCGCGGGCAGGAACGGAACGATCAATTGTCGGGCGGATCGCGCGGCGAGGAATCGGCGCAAATGGGAGTGCGCGTGCCGTCAGGCGACAGCGGCGTCAGGCAAGCGCCAGGTGCCGCTGCTGCTCCGGCAGGAATTCGCGGATGTCGCGCGGCTTGCGGCGGCGCGGGTGTTCGATTTCATCGAGCCGTAATGCACGCGCGGCGCGCCATAGCAGAACGTCATCCTCGTAGGAACGCAGTGAAGCAGTCTTTTCCCAAAGCACGCGCCGGTGCGTGACGAAATCCCAGCAGACCGGCGTCAGCCCGTCGAGTGCGCCTTCCGTCTTCAGCCGCAGCGCCACGCCCATCACATCTCCCGCATGGGGTGTTTCTTCGGGGAAGTGAATGGAATTGGCCCAGGCGCGCACATCGCAGAAGTCGATGACCTGCCCGCGTATCGGCTTGGGCCAGTGATTGGGATGCGCGTTCTGGTTCGGCCAGCGGCCCGCGCCTACCCATGTGCCTGTCTTGAACATGATGACCTCCTTGTTCAGATTGCGGCAGCCGGCTGCACTGCATCGACGCCGCGCGGATACCTTTTGGGTTTCCGGGAACGCATGTGAAATTGATGCTCCGACACGGCAGATTCAAGCAAGTTCACATACTGTTCATATATACAGTATAGGCGATTTTACCCTTTGTTGATGCGGCTTGCAGAGAATTTGCATTAGCTTGCAGGACAGAAATTCGGGCAGGAAAAATATTAAAAATTCGGCAAATGAAACGGGCGCGGGAGACCGGTGAAAGATTCTTCACTGATGTTCGGAATGACATGGACGATAAAGGGCCGCAGAAAAACGAAAAGGGCCTACATTGCTGCAGGCCCTTTTCTTGTGCATCGATTGGGGAATCGGATTCCCCCTCCCGCATCACTTGTTCGGCAGCTTGCCGGCCACACCTTCGACGTAATAATCCATCTTGTGCAGCGCCTCGTCGGACAGCGAACCCTTGTCGAGACGGACCTTGCCTTCGTTGTCCTTGACCGGCGCATCGAACGGCGTGAGCTTGCCGGAGACGATGTCCTTTTCCTTCGCGGCGATCAGTTGCTTCACATCGTTCGGCACGGCGGCGTTGATCGCTTCCAGCTTGACCATGCCGTCCTTGATCCCGCCCCAAACCGCGCTGGTCTTCCACTTGCCGTCGAGGACCGCCTGCGCGTGCTGCGTGTACAGCTTGTCCCAGTGGTGCGTGACCGCCGCGAGCTGCGCCTTGGCGCCGAACTTCTTCATGTCGGAGTGGTAGGACACTGCGTACTTGCCCTTCTCTTCCGCCGCCTGCACGATCGCGGTCGAGTCAGTGTGGTGCGTGATCACGTCGGCGTTCTGGCCCATCAGCGTGATCGCGGCATCACGCTCCTTGCCCGGATCGAACCAGCTGTTGACCCAGACGACCTTCACTTCCGCCTTCGGATTCACGCTGCGCATGCCGCGCGTGAAGGCATTGATCCCCTGCAGTACTTCAGGGATCGGGAACGCGCCGACGTAGCCGGCAACATTCGACTTGCTCATCTTGCCAGCCAACACGCCGGCGAGATAGCGGGCCTCATAGAAGCGTGCGTTCGCGGTCGCCACGTTCGGCGCGGTCTTGTAGCCGGTCAGGTGCACGAACTTCACGTCCGGGAACTGCTTGGCGACCTTCAGCGTCGGGTTCATGTAGCCGAACGAGGTGGTGAAGATCAGCTTGTTGCCCTGCTGCGCCATGTCGCGGATCACGCGCTCGGCATCCGCACCTTCCGGCACGCTCTCGACGAAGCGGGTCTTGATCTTCGCGCCGAAGGTCTTTTCCATTTCCTTGCGCGCGATGTCGTGCTGCATGGTCCAGCCGGCGTCACCGATCGGGCTGACGTAAACGAAGCCGACATTCAGCGGAGCGGGATCAGCTGCGGTTGCAAGCACCGGCAGCACGGCAAGGGCGGCAACGGCGCCGCGCAGGAAGCGTTTGGACATGTTTTCCTCTAGGTGTAATCCCACTGTTTATAACCGGTCCGCGCCGCGTGGGAAAACGGCCGGACCACAGAAACGTTTAGAGATAGCTTGAAAACCGTAGCGAGCGGCCCGAGCTTGGCCTGAGAAGCGCAGTCGTACGTGAGGTACGACGAGCATCGCAAGGGCAAAATCGGGCCGCGCAGTAGGTTTTCAAGCTGTCTCTTAGCTCAGGGTAACTGAGACAGGTAATCGGCAACCGCCTTCGCTTCCATCTCGGTCAGGCGAGAGGCGACAAGATGCATGACGGCGTTGTCGTTGGTCCGCGTGCGCTGGTTAAAGTCCTTCAACTGCGTCAGCAGGTAGCGCGAATTCTGCCCCGCCAGTCGCGGCAAGGTCGTCGTACCGTGGCCGTCGGCGCCATGGCAGTCGGCGCAGGCCGGCACGCCGGACCAGCTGTTCCCCTTGCGGTAGATATAGCGGCCGACAGCGAGCAGGTCCTCGTCGGAAACGCGATGCTGCTTCGCCGGCTGGGCACTGAACCAGGATGCGAGGGCGGCGATTTCTCCATCGGGAAGCTCGGCCACTTGCGGCCCCATCGTGTCGCTCTTGCGCCGACCGGCCTTGAAGTCATGCAGCTGCTTGGCCAGGTATTCGCGGTTCTGCCCGGCCAGCGACGGAAAGATCGGCGACGTGGATTGTCCCTTCGGACCGTGGCAGGCGGTGCATTGCGAGGCTACCCGCTCCTCTGCGTCCATCGCTGAAACGCCGGCGCTCATCAGTGAAAGCGCTGCCATCAGGGCTAGAAAACGGTTCTTCACTGCATGCTCCTTTCCATTATTAATCGTTGCCATACGCTCCATCAAAACCGCGCGAATTTTACCTTACGACAACGAAATCCATGCATCAGTCTGGATGAAAATTCTTGCCGAGCGAAGCTGGCATGTTCAGCCTGATCCAATTAGCGTTGCTGGAAATGAGCACCAGCACGACGATGGTGGCCAGATAGGGCAGCATCGACAGCCATTGCGATGCGATCGCTACGCCCATGCCCTGCACATGAAAGGCCAGGATGGTGACGCCGCCGAACAGGTAGGCGCCGATCAGCACGCGCGCCGGCCGCCATGTCGCGAAGGTGGTCAGTGCCAGCGCGATCCAGCCGCGCCCGGCCACCATGCCCTCGACCCACAGCGGCGTATACACCAGCGACATGAATGCGCCCGCCAGCCCGCAGCAGGCGCCGCCAAACAGCAGCGCGCCAAGGCGGATGCCGCGCACGTTGTAGCCAAGGGCATGCGCGGATGACGGCGACTCGCCTACCGCGCGCAGGACGAGGCCGGCGCGGCTACGGTACAGAAACCACGCAATCGCACCGCACAGTAGCAGCGACAGATAAACCATAGGATGCTGCCGGAACAGCGCGACACCAACGAAGGGAATATCGGACAGCCAGGGCAGCGCGTGCTTCGTATTTTCCAGGCTCTTGCCGACATAGCTGATGCCGATATAGGCCGACGCGCCGGTGCCGAACAACGATAGCGCAAGGCCTGTCGCATACTGGTTGGTGCCGAGCCAGACCGTTAGCAGCGCGAAGAAGCCGGCCAGCAGCATGCCGGACGCGGCGCCGACGATGAAACCGAGCGCCGCGCTGTCGGTGTTGATCGCAACGGCGAAGCCGGCGATGGCCGCGACCAGCATCATGCCTTCCGCGCCGAGGTTGACCACGCCGGACTTCTCGTTGATGAGCAGGCCGAGCGCGGCCAGCATCAGCGGCGTGCCGGCGTTGATCGACGCTGCGATCAGGGGTGCGAAGGATTCCATTGATTACTTCCTCCAGCGAATCTGGTAATGAATCAGCACGTCGCAGGCCAGCAGCGCGAACAGCAGGATGCCCTGAAACACGCCGGTGATTGCGTTCGGCATGCCGAGGCGCGACTGCGACAGCTCGCCGCCGATATAGAACAGCGCCATGATGAAACTCGAAAACACCACCCCGACCGGATGCAGCCGGCCAACGAAGGCGACGATGATCGCAGCGAAGCCGTAGCCGGGAGAAACCGAAGGCGTGAGCTGTCCGATCGGCCCGATCACCTCGATCACGCCGGCCAGCCCGGCCAGCGCGCCGCATGCCAGCATCGAGGTCCACAAGGCCTTGCGCGACGAGAAGCCGGCATAGCGGGCCGCGTGCGGCGCCATGCCGCCGACCAGCAGCCGGAAACCGGCGAAGCTGCGCATCAGGAAAATCCAGCCGATCACCGACGCGACCAGCGCCATCACGATGCCCAGGTGCAGGCGCGTGCCTTCGAGGACCGTCGGCAGCAGGAAGCCCTCGGAAAGCATGCGCGACTGCGGGAAATTGAA
>JAEZVM010000049.1 GCA_023420795.1 Pseudomonadota bacterium | reverse complement strand
CTGGCGGAAGATGCTCCGGCTGCAACCGCAATAGTGACAGCGCAGGCGGCGAGCGGCGAGGCCGGCGCTCCTGCCGCGGCAGCACCCGTCCCGGCGGCTTCGGTTGCCACTCCGGCAGCCGAGGCTGCGCCCGCCGCGCCGACGCCGAACAAGGGTGACACCGCCTGGATGATGATGGCGACCGTGCTCGTGATCCTGATGACAATCCCGGGTCTCGCCCTGTTCTACGGCGGCCTGGTGCGCTCGAAGAACATGCTGTCGATCCTGATGCAGGTCTTCATGGTCTTCGCGTTGATTGCCGTGCTGTGGTGCATTTATGGCTACTCGCTCGCGTTCACCGAAGGCGGCAGCTTCATCGGTACCTTCGACCGCCTGTTCCTGAACGGGATCACGCCGGAGTCGGTCGCAGCCACCTTCAGCAAGGGCGTGGTGATCCCGGAGTTCGTGTTTGTCGCGTTCCAGGCAACTTTCGCGGCAATCACCTGCAGCCTGATCGTCGGCGCGTTCGCCGAGCGCATCCGGTTTGCGGCGGTGCTGCTGTTCGTCGTGCTGTGGTTTACCTTTGCCTACCTGCCGGTTGCGCACATGGTCTGGTTCTGGCCGGGACCGGATGCTTACACTGACGCGGCTGCAGCGGAAAAGGCAACTGCCGCGGCTGGCTGGCTGTTCCAGAAGGGCGCGCTCGACTTTGCCGGCGGCACCGTGGTGCACATCAATGCTGCGGTCGCCGGCCTGGTCGGCGCCTATGTGATCGGCAAGCGCATCGGCTACGGCCGTGAGTCGATGGCGCCGCATTCGCTGACGCTGACCATGGTCGGTGCATCGATGCTGTGGGTCGGCTGGTTCGGCTTCAATGCCGGCTCCGCGCTGGAGGCGGGCGGCACTGCTGCGCTGGCACTGGTGAACACGCTGCTGGCGACAGCCGCCGCGACGCTGTCGTGGAGCTTCGGCGAATGGCTGTCCAAGGGCAAACCGTCGATGCTGGGTGCCGCTTCCGGTGCGGTTTCCGGTCTGGTCGCAATCACCCCGGCAGCCGGTTTTGTCGGCCCGATGGGCGGCCTGGTGATTGGCCTGCTGGCCGGGATTGTCTGCCTGTGGGGCGTGAATGGGCTGAAACGGCTGCTCGGCGCGGACGATTCGCTCGACGTGTTCGGCGTCCATGGCGTCGGCGGCATTCTCGGCGCGCTGCTGACTGGCGTGTTCGCCTCGCCGTCGCTCGGCGGTACCGGCATCTATGACTATGTGGCGAACAAGGTTACGGCAGACTATTCGATCGCCGGCCAGCTGTGGATACAGGCGCAGGGCGTGCTGACCACGCTGGTCTGGTCCGGCATCGTGGCCTTCGTTGCCTACAAGCTGGTGGATCTGGTCGTCGGGCTGCGCGTGCCGGAAGAGCAGGAGCGCGAAGGCTTGGACATCACCAGCCACGGCGAATCTGCCTATCACGCATAATAACTCTGCCTCCCAAGGGTTTTTGATGGCGCCTCTTCGGAGGCGCCTTTTTTTCGTTCCGCTCTTTAAAAATGACGAAACGCCCAGATTTACATTGCCTCCGGCGCAACCCCTCCGTTTCATTGCTAATTGTGAAATGCACGCCGGATAACAGAATTCTTTAACAAGCATCTGCAGGCGCAGGACAGGGAATACCGTTAGAATCGGCAGCACTCCCCCTTGCAAAAATGCTTATACGGCAAAGGTAACTATGGTTCCGCATCTCGTCACGGCCCTGAACGGCCCGCTCCTTGACCTCGAAAAGAAAATGCTTGCGGCGACGCCGGCGATCGAACGCTGGTTCCGCCTCGAATGGCAGGAACACACGCCGCCGTTCTATTGTTCGGTGGATCTGCGCAATGCCGGCTTCAAGCTCGCGCCGGTCGATACCAACCTCTTCCCCGGCGGCTTCAACAATCTGTCGCCGGAAATGCTGCCGCTCGCGGTACAGGCGGCGATGGCGGCGATCGAAAAATATTGCCCCGACGCCAAGAATCTGCTGCTGATCCCGGAGCGCCACACCCGCAATATTTTCTATCTGCAGAACGTTGCGCGGCTGATGCAGATCTTCCGCCAGACTGGCCTGAATGTGCGGCTCGGTTCGCTGTCCGAAGACATCAAGGAACCGACCCAGATCGACCTGCCCGACGGCAGCTCGCTCACGCTGGAGCCGCTGGAGCGCATCGCCAACGGCCGCCGTGTCGGATTGAAGAATTTCGACCCGTGCACCGTCCTACTCAACAACGACCTGTCGTCCGGCATCCCGTCCATCCTGGAAAACCTACATGAGCAAAATCTGCTTCCGCCGCTGCATGCCGGCTGGGCAGTGCGGCGCAAGACCAACCACTTCGCAGCCTATGATGAAGTGGTCAAGCGCTTCGCAAAGATGATCGACATCGACGGCTGGATGCTCAATCCGTATTTCGCGAAATGCGGCCAGATCAACTTCCATGAGCGCACCGGCGAGGAATGCCTCGCATCGAATGTCGATTCGCTGCTGACCAAGATCCGCAAGAAGTACAAGGAATACGGCATCAAGGAAGCACCGTTCGTGATCGTCAAGGCCGATGCCGGCACCTACGGCATGGGCATCATGACGGTCAGGGATGCGAGCGAAGTGAAGGACCTCAACCGCAAGCAGCGCAACAAGATGGCTGTGGTGAAGGAAGGCCTCGAAGTCAACGATGTGATCATCCAGGAAGGTGTGCACACCTTTGAGCACATCAACGACGCGGTGGCCGAACCGGTGGTGTACATGATCGACCGCTATGTGGTCGGCGGCTTCTACCGCGTGCATGCGGAGCGCGGCGTCGACGAAAACCTGAACGCGCCCGGCATGCATTTCGTGCCGCTGGCGTTCGCGCAGCAGCATGCGCTGCCCGACCTGCAGGCAAAGCCCGGCACCGCGCCGCCGAACCGCTTTTACATGTACGGCGTGGTCGCGCGCATGGCGCTGCTGGCGGCATCCATCGAGCTGGAAAAGACCGATCCGAATCCTGAAATCTACTGAGGGGCGGACGCATGAAATTCGCCTTTCTTGCTGATCCGCTCGACCATTTTAAGATCTACAAGGACACGACCTACGCGATGATGGCCGAGGCCGCACGGCGCGGCCATGAGGTCCATGCATTCCAGCAGAAGGACATGGCCTTCCACGAGGGGAATGTGGTCGCTAATGTAGAGCGCATCACGCTGACCGGCGATGCCGACGACTGGTACCGCGCCGATGCGCCGGCTGCGATGCATTTGCATGAGTTCGATGCGGTCCTGGTGCGCAAGGACCCACCGTTCAACATGGAGTACGTCTATCTGACGTACTTGCTGGAAGTGGCGGAGAGCCAGGGCGCGCGCATCTTCAACCGGCCGCAGGCGATTCGCAGCCACAATGAAAAACTCGCGATCGCGCAGTTCCCGCAATTCACTGCGCCGACGCTGGTCACCAGTGATACCGCCCGCGTGCGTGCCTTTCACCGCGAGCACAAGGACATCATCCTGAAGCCGCTGGACGGCATGGGCGGCGCCGGCATCTTCCGCGTGAAGGAAGACGGCCTGAACCTCGGTTCCATCATCGAAACGCTGACCGGAAACGGTGCGCACACGATCATGGTGCAGCGCTTCATTCCCGAGATCACGCAGGGCGACAAGCGCGTCCTGCTGATCGGCGGCGAAGTGGTGCCGTACTGCCTGGCGCGCATTCCGCAGGGCGGCGAGGTGCGCGGCAATCTGGCGGTTGGCGGGCTGGGCGTCGCGCAGCCGCTGTCGGAGCGGGATCGGGAAATCGGCGAGGCGCTTGCGCCGCTTCTTTTGAATCGGGGCCTATTGCTGGTAGGATTGGATGCTATCGGGGATTATTTGACGGAAATTAATGTCACCAGTCCGACCTGTTTTCAGGAAATCAAGCAGCAGACCGGTTTCGATGTGGCAGGCATGTTCATCGACGCGCTGGAGCGGCAGTGCCAGTGACAAGTTCAGGAACGGCCAGTCCGGCAGACGCAAATCCGCATCCTCGTATACTTTGAGCAGAGTCGATCGCGTAATTGACCAACGCAGCGACTAGTGCAGCGACCAATTCGGGCCAGGGCAAGCATGATCGGAATTCTTCTGTTGACGCATGAACCCCTCGGGGCCGCCTTCATCGAGGCGGCCACGCATGTGTTTCGCGCGCGCCCCGAAAGAATGGAAGCGATCGACGTGCGCGCCGATCAGGATACTGCCGAAGTCAATCGTCTCGCGCAGGAAGCAATCGAGCGCATCGACGATGGTTCCGGCGTGCTCGTCATCACCGACGTCATGGGCGGTACGCCCTCCAATTGCACACTGCGGCTGTGCAACCCCGGCCACATTGATGTCATCGCCGGTATCAGCCTGCCGATGCTGCTGCGCGCGCTGACGTACCGCAATGACACGCTGGATGTAGTGGTCGAAATGGCCCTGGCCGGCGGACAGAGCGGCGCGGTGCGCGTCGATAATCGCGTGCGGCTGTCACCGAATTAAAACAATAACGAGCAAACATGATTCAACAGGAAATCGAAATCATCAACAAGCTGGGCCTGCATGCGCGGGCATCGGCCAAGCTCACGCAGCTCGCGGCGAAGTACAAGAGTGATGTCTGGATGACGCGCAATGGCCGTCGCGTCAACGCCAAATCTATCATGGGCGTGATGATGCTGGCGGCAGGCAAGGGCGCGAAAGTCACGCTCGAAACCGATGGTGCGGACGAGCAGGCCTGCTTTGACGCGTTGACCGAGCTGATCGAGAATAAGTTCGGCGAAGGCGAGTAAAGACACACACCGAATCCGCACGCAATGGCTTCCTTCACGCTCCACGGCATTCCGGTTTCGCGCGGCATTGCGATCGGCCGGGCGCATCTGCTCGCGCCGGCGGCGCTGGATGTGAAGCATTACCTGATTCCGCAGGAGCAGGTCGAGGCCGAGGTACAGCGCCTGCAAAAGGCGATTGCCGCCGTTCACAAGGAACTGCAGACCATCTGGAATGAATTGCCGAAGGATGCGCCGGCGGAGCTCGGTGCATTCATCGACGTGCATGCGCTGATCCTGTCCGACCCGATGCTGTCGGAAATGCCGCTCGATATCATCCGCACCCGCTATTACAACGCGGAATGGGCGCTGGTTACGCAGATTGACGAACTGTCCGCGCAGTTCGATGAGATCGAGGATGCCTACCTGCGCGAGCGCAAGAGCGATATCCAGCAGGTGGGCGAGCGGGTACTGAAAGTGCTGACCGGCAGCGCGCTACAGATTCCCGGCGAAAAGGACGAATCCGCCAGCCGCATGATCGTCGTCGCGCACGATATTTCACCGGCCGACATGCTGCAATTCAAGGACAGGTCGTTCGGCGGCTTCGTCACCGATCTGGGCGGGCAGAACTCCCATACCGCGATTGTCGCGCGCAGCCTCGACATCCCGGCGGCGGTCGGCATGTTCAATGCGTCGGCGCTGATCCAGCAGGATGACTGGGTGATCATCGACGGTGATGCCGGCGTGGTAATCGTCGATCCGACGCCGAACGTGCTGGAGCAATACCGCGAACGGCAGGCGCGCCTGCTGCGCGAGCGGAAAAAACTCAGCAAGCTGAAGAAGACGCCGGCCGTCACCCGCGACGGCACCGAAATCACGCTGCTGGCCAATATTGAATTGCCGGAGGATTGCTCGGGCGCGCTCGATGGCGGCGCGATGGGCGTCGGCCTGTTCCGCTCCGAGTTCCTGTTCATGGGCCGTGCCGGCTTCGTGCACAAGCTGCCGTCGGAAGACGAGCAGTTCGAGTCCTACCGGCAGGCGGTGGTGTCGATGAAGGGCCGGCCGGTGACGATCCGCACGCTCGACATCGGCGCCGACAAGCCGCTCGACGCGGCCGAGCAGACCTCGCTCAACCCCGCGCTCGGTCTGCGCGCGATCCGTTTCTGCCTGGCCGAACCGCAGATGTTCATGGCGCAGCTGCGCGCGATTCTGCGTGCTTCCGCCTACGGCCCGGTCAAGCTGCTGATTCCGATGCTCGCGCATGCAAGTGAAATCGACCAGACGCTGGCGATGATCGAGCAGGCCAAGACGCAGCTGCGCGAGGCGAACAGGAAATTCGATCCGCTGATTCCGATCGGCGCGATGATCGAGATTCCGGCGGCGGCGCTCGCGCTGCCGATGTTCGTCAAGCGCATGGATTTCCTGTCGATCGGTACCAACGACCTGATCCAGTACACGCTGGCGATCGACCGCGCCGACCATGAGGTTGCGCATCTGTACAACCCGCTGCATCCGGCAATCCTGTACTTGCTGTCGAGCACGATCGCGATCGCCGCCAAGGCCGGCACGCCGGTGGCGGTATGCGGCGAGATGGCCGGCGATACGAAGTTGACCCGGCTGCTGCTCGGCATGGGGCTGCGCGAATTTTCGATGCATCCGACGCAGATCCTGTCGGTCAAGCAGGAAATCCTGAACACCGACCTGAATGCGATTGCGGCGCAGACCAGGAAGATATTGCGCATGATGGAGCCGGAGTCGATCGACGAGGCAGTGGCGCAGCTGCGCGCGCTCTGACAGCCTGCTGACGTTGCTCTCAGGTTTGACGCGCGGAATCGTCTTGGTTATTCTTACGCAATGCGCCGATTTGACGATCAGCTTGCGGGCGCTTGATAAATACGGCTAAAGCGCGCTTACAAATAAGCTCCGAATTTAGCCCGATAAGCAGATTGCTGTCGGGCTTTTTTGTTTCCGGCGTATCGGTGCGCAGCGTGGTCGCTGCGGAGATGCGCCGTTTTTTGGAACGCTATGTCACCTCTAGGAATCGTTTCGCCGCAATCGATGCATTTTTCGGAGCCGCTGCCGCTGGCCGGCGGCGCATCCCTGTCCGACTATACGCTGATGTATGAAACCTACGGGACGCTCAATGCTGACCGTTCCAACGCAGTGCTGATCTGCCACGCGCTGAACGCGTCGCATCACGTCGCCGGCATGTACGAGCGCGCCGACGGCAGCATGAATACCGGCTGGTGGGACAACATGGTCGGGCCGGGCAAGCCGGTCGATACCGACCGCTTCTTCGTCATCGGCGTCAACAATCCCGGCTCCTGCTTCGGTTCGACCGGCCCGATGCATACCAATCCGGCAACCGGTAAGCCGTATGGCGCGGACTTCCCGGTAGTGACGGTGGAGGACTGGGTGCGCGCGCAGGCCCGGTTGGCGGACCGGCTCGGCATCGAACGATTCGCGGCGGTGATGGGCGGTTCGCTCGGCGGCATGCAGGCGCTGTCGTGGAGCCTTCTGTTCCCGGAGCGGGTGCGGCATTGCGTGGTGATCGCCTCCACGCCAAAGCTCTCCGCGCAGAACATCGCGTTCAACGACGTCGCGCGTCAGGCGATCCTGACCGATCCGGATTTTCACGGCGGCCATTACTACGAGCACGGCGTGGTACCCAAGCGCGGCCTGCGCGTGGCGCGCATGGTTGGCCACATCACCTATCTGTCGGACGACAGCATGGCGGAGAAGTTCGGCCGCAGCCTGCGCAACGGCGATTATCAGTTCAGCTACAACATCGATTTCGAGATCGAATCGTATCTGCGCTATCAGGGCGACAAGTTTTCCGAATACTTCGACGCCAACACTTATCTGCTGATTACCAAGGCGCTCGACTATTTCGATCCGGCGCACGCGCATGACGACGACCTGACCAAGGCATTGGCGGACACGAAGGCGGATTTCCTGCTGGTGTCGTTCACCACCGACTGGCGCTTCTCGCCGGAGCGCAGCCGCGAGATCGTGCAGGCGCTGGTCAACAACAAGCGCCGCGTCAGCTATGCGGAAATCGATGCGCCGCACGGCCATGATGCCTTTTTGCTGGAGGACCCCCGCTACATGAATGTCGTGCGCGCATATTACGACCGCGTCTGGCAAGACCTGAACAAGGGAGGCCGCGCATGAAGTTCCGTGAACTGGTCACGCTGCGCCCCGACCTCGCCTTCATCGCACACTGGGTGCGCAACGGCTCGCAGGTGCTCGACCTCGGCTGCGGCGACGGTGTCATGCTCGACTATTTGCAGACCGACAAGCAGTGCCTTGGCTACGGCGTCGAGATCGACGATCGCAAGATTCCGTTGTGCGTGAACCGCGGTGTAGCGGTAATCCAGCAGGATCTGGAGTCCGGGATGGCGATGTTTGCCGATAATGCATTCGATATGGTGCTGTGCCTGTCGGCGCTGCAGATGATGAAGAACGTCGAAGACATCCTTGCCGATATCGCACGCGTCGGCCGCGAGGCGATCGTCTCCTTCCCGAACTTCGCCTACTGGCCGCACCGCGTGTCGCTGCTGCGCGGCCGCATGCCGGTGTCGAAGTCGCTGCCGTATGAATGGTATGACACGCCGAACGTGCGCTGCGCGACGATCAAGGACTTCGAGGAACTTGCGAACAAAGTCGGGCTCGAAGTGCTGGAATGCATCGCCTTGCACGAAGGCAAGCCTGTTTCATTCCTGCCAAACTGGCGCGGCAGCCTTGCCGTGTTCAGACTGCGCAAAAAGATCTGCATGACCGTAGCCTGAGGGCGCGGAATGAATGTTGTTTGAGTTGCACCGGCCCGCGGTCCTTCGACCCTGTGCCGTCATAGTGGAAAAGCCGGATGAGCAAAAAAGAGGGAGAGAACAAGAACGGCGCGCGCATCCGCGACGCCTTTTTGCAGCCATCCGCCTGGACCATGTTCTTCTTCGGCTTCGCGTCCGGCCTGCCCTTCCTACTGGTGGCCGGCACGCTTGCCTATTGGCTGAAGGAAAACGGCATCACGCTGAAGGACATCACGATGATCGCCAGCGCGGGCATGGCGTATTCGTTCAAGTTCCTGTGGGCGCCGTTCATCGATCGCGTGCGGCTGCCGGTTCTCGGTCGGCTCGGCCAGCGGCGCAGCTGGCTGCTGCTGGCGCAGGTGCTGGTGATGATCGGCTTGGCGTCAATGGCGTCGGTCACCCCGTCGCAGCTCGGGCTGTTCGTCGGCCTGACGCTCGTCGTCGCCTTCGCCGGCGCCACGCTGGACATCGCGGTCGATGCGTACCGCATCGAGATCGCGCCGGCCGAGGCACAGGGTGCGCTGGTGGCGACCTATTCGCTCGGCTACCGGATCGCACTGATCGTGACCGGCGCGCTGGCGCTGGTGCTGGCTGATTACACCGTCTGGTCGAATGTGTACCGGGTCATGGCGCTGTGCATGCTCGTGCCCATCGTGGTCAACCTGATGGCGCGCGAGCCGGATGTGCTGCGTGTGCGCGCACAGAGCTGGGCGGAAGGTCTGCGCGAAGGCGTCGTCGAGCCCTTCGCCGATTTCTTCCGCCGCTTCGGCGGCCGGGTCGGTCTGCTGATCCTGCTGTTCATCCTGCTGTTCAAGGTATCGGACCAGGCGCTGGTCGGCGGGATCATGGGGCCGTTCTATCTCGATCAGGGCTTTACCAAGACGGAGATCGCCGCCGTATCCAAGGTCTATGGCATCTGGGTCGGCATCGCCGGTGCTTTCCTCGGAGGCATCGCGGTCGCGCGCTGGGGCGTGGAGCGCGGGCTGCTGGCCGGCATCGTGCTGGGCGCGGCGAGCAACCTGCTGTATCTGTGGCTGATCGGTGCCAATGGCGACGTGCGCATGCTGACGCTGGTGATTTCCGGTGAAAACCTCGCGCAGGGCCTGCTCGGCACCACCGCCGTTGCCTATCTGTCGGCACTGGTGAACCAGCGCTACACCGCGACGCAATATGCGTTGTTCAGTTCGCTGATCACATTGCCGGGCAAGGTGCTCGGCTTCTATTCCGGCCGCATCGTCGAGGCGGTCGGTTACGCACCGTACTTCTGGATTACCACGCTGGCGATCGTCCCGGCTGTCGCGCTTTACTTCTGGCTCCGGCCGCGCGTGAAACTCGATGATGGCGTCCAACATTGACTTAAGAAGAAAGGCCGAAACATGACACGTTTGATTCCGACCGTTCTGACGCTGATGGCGCTGGCGGGCGTAACTTCCTACGCAGCCGCAAAGGACGAAGCCAACCGGGAGGGCGTCCAGGTCGATGAAATGTCGTCGCTGCGCAAGCTGGTGCCAGAAGCGGAGCTGGAAGCGGCATCGCTGCAGCAGTACGACGCGATGAAGCAGCAGGCGGGCAAGCAGGGCGCGCTGGTGCCGGCGAGCGATCCGCAGGTGCAGCGCCTGCGCCAGATTGCGAACCGGATCATTCCGCATGCCGAGCGCTGGAACCAGCGCGCGAACGAATGGCAATGGGAAGTCAACCTGATCGACGCCAAGGAGATCAATGCGTTCTGCATGCCCGGCGGGAAAATCGCCTTCTTCAGCGGCCTGCTGAACACACTGAAGCTGACCGACGATGAAGTCGCGATCGTGATGGGGCATGAAATCGCGCATGCGCTGCGCGAGCATGGGCGCGAACGCGTCGCGAAATCGAACCTGACCAACGCGGGCGCGAAGCTGCTCGGGCTCGGCCTGTCGGCGGTGCTCGGTGTCGATCCGAACCTGACCGGTGCGGCGACGGGGCTTGGTGCTAACCTGGCGATGATGACGTTCTCGCGCAGCGACGAAACCGAAGCCGATCTGGTTGGCCTCGATATCGTGGCCCGCGCCGGCTACGATCCGCGCGCCGGCATCGCGCTGTGGCAGAAGATGGGAATGGTCAGCCAGAACAACATGCCGCAGTGGTTTTCCACGCACCCGGCGGGCAAGAACCGCATCGCAGAGATGGAGAAGCAGATGCCGGCAGTGATGCCGCTGTATGCGAAGGCGAAGGGCAAGCCGCTGACTGCGCTGCCGCCTTACCAGAGCAATGTGAAGAGCATCGCTCCGATCAGATAATGACGCAGGCCGCCTGATAAAGCGGCCTGCATTT
>JAEZVM010000036.1 GCA_023420795.1 Pseudomonadota bacterium | reverse complement strand
TTCAAGTGGGATGTGTTCCTGTTCGGCGCGCGCGCCACTGCGGATGCGGCCAACGTCAACCTGTCCAACCTGACTGCGGCGAACGACTTTTCCAGCCCGGACGGATTGTGGTTTGCGAAGAGCGGCCTGCTGTGGATCCAGACCGATGACGGCGCTTACACCGACACCACCAACTGCATGATGCTTGCCGCCGTGCCCGGCAAGGTCGGCGACGGCGCAAAGAAGACCGTCACCAACACCGACGGCGGCACCAGCAAGGCGGTCGATACCTATGTCGGCGCGTCTCTTGGCGAAGCCAACCTGCGCCGCTTTCTGGTCGGGCCGAAGGAATGCGAAATCACCGGTATCGCCGAAACGCCGGATGGCAAGGCGCTGTTCGTGAACATCCAGCATCCGGGCGAAGACACCGCGCCCGACTTCGCCAATCCTGCGGCATTCGGCAGCCACTGGCCGGACGGCGGCAATGCCCGGCCGCGCTCGGCCACCATCGTCATCACCAAGGATGACGGCGGCCAGGTCGGCGGCGGACTGATGTAAGGCTCGTTCTGGAAAACAAAAAGCCCGCTGCACACGCATGCGGGCTTTTTTATTCAGTTGCGTTCCGGACTACATTACGCCGGCCTTGTCGGCCGTGTCGCGCGTCATGCCGCTCAGGTGATTGCGCAGCCACTTGTGCGCCGGATTGCGTGTGTCGCGCTCGTGCCACAGCATGTCGATGTGCATGTTGGGCATCGCGAACGGCAATTCCTTCGTAATCAGCGAGCCGGCGATACCGGTCGAGGTGATCAGATGGCGCGGCAGCACCATGATCAGGTCGGACGTCGCGACCACGCGCCCGGCGGTGAAGAATTGGTTCACCGTCAGCAGGATGCGGCGCTCGCGGCCGATCTGCGCCAGCGCCTCGTCCACCAGGCCGTGCGCGCGGCCGGAAAAGCTCACCAGCAGGTGATTGGCGGCGCAATAGCTATCGACGGTCAGGTCTTCCTTTGCCATCGGATGGTTCTTGCGCATCACGCACACGTACTGGCCGGAATACAGCTGCTCGTGGCGGATCGGCGATACCGAAGAGCCCTGTCCGCCGGCAAGCTGCGCGACCACGCCCGGAAAGAAGCCGACCGCCAAGTCGATGTCGCCGCGCAACAACATCGGCCGCGGCTCGCGCGTGGTCAGCGGCACCATGCGGATCGTCAGGCCGGGCGCTTCGCGTTCGATCGAGCGCACCAGCGCCGGCAGCCACAGCGCCGCCGTCGCATCCGCCATTGCCATGCGAAATGTGTTCTGCGCCTTCGCGATATCGAAGGTCTTTTCCGGCACGATCGCTTCTTCCAGCTCGCTCAGCGCGCGGCGCACTGCCGGCCACAGGTTTTCGGCGCGCGGCGTCGGCTTTACGCCATGGGCGGTGCGGATCAGCAGCTCGTCGCCGAGCGCGTCGCGCAGCCGGCGCAGCGCATTCGATACCGCTGGCTGCGTCATTGCCAGCCGGCTCGACGCGCGGGTCAGATTTTGCTCCGTCATTACCGCATCGAAGACGCGCAACAGGTTCAGATCCAGCGTCAGAAAGCTCATGATTTCAGCCCAAAAGCGATGATTGTAAGAAAGAGAAGAGCTTGCTTCCTATTCACAAACATTATAACTGGTATGTTGAAATGAAATTGGTTTTATAACTTACGTGTATCTATACTGCAATGCAGCAAACAACATAAGCCTCAAACGCAGTATTGATTGGGAGCAATACCATGTCCATCCTCTCGCTTGCTTCTCCTGCTGAAGCTGCTCTGCCCGCCTTGCAGGTGGTTGCCGCCAATGCTTTGAACTTCGCCCGCCCGCTGCTGGGCTTGGGTATTCTGGCAGCGCTGCTGGTCGTCTTCAAGCCGCTGCTGATCGGCGTGATGCGCGCCGCGCTGCTGGTCATCAGGCCGCGACAGTCGGTCGAGGAACGCTCCTCGCGCGAGATTCTGAAAAGCGTGCTGATGATGCATCGCATGGCGCGTGATGTGGAACAGACGCATCCCAGCCTGGCCGCCGAACTGCGTTCAATCGCCTCCCGCAACTAAGGAACTAATCCCGTCCGAGGGTTCTAACCATGACCACATTATCGCAACCGTTCGCTTCTCTGCCGCAGGCGTCGCGCCGCGAGACCGCTACGCTGAGCCTGCCGGGTGACGTGTTATATCGCCTGCGCCGTTCGAAGAGCATCGCGTCGATGCTGCCTTTCCTGCTGCTGAGTGGTGTGATCACGCTGGTGATGACCGCGGTCATGCACCTGATGTGGTCCGGCTGGAACGACGGCTTCTTCGGCGTCTGGATGGAAAGCTGGCTGACTGCATGGCCAATCGCCTTTCCGGTCGCTTATCTGGTCAGCCCGGCATTGCTCAAGCTCGCCGCCTGCATTTCCGCGCCTGCCGTCCGTGCGGAACCCCGGCTTCCGGGGCTGGCATTTGGCGACATCAATGCAGTGTCGGCCAACGCGACTGTGAATAATGGTTTGACCGTGTTGCGCAACCTGAAGCCGGCACACGACTTCAGCGCTGTCTGATTTTTCAGCGTCGCAACCCGCTGTACAGGTTGTCTCCTCCTCCCTCCTAAAGGAAGGATTAGCCCCGCAGGCCTTGGCCTCGCGGGGCTTTTTTATTCAGCCTGCCGCACTGCCGAACATCGCCGCTGCCCGTTTCTCGATTTCCTGCGGTGGCACGTCCTCGACATGCGTGGCAATCCACCACACATGACCGAACGGATCCGCCAGCTTGCCGGCCCGGTCGCCGTAGAACTGGTCTTCGACCGGGCGCTGCAATGTTGCGCCTGCGTCCACCGCGCGCTTGACCAGCGCATCCGCATCCTCGACATACAGATGGATCATGACTGGCGAGCCGCCGATCATTTGTGGGCTGCGCGCATCCATGTCGGGAAATTCGTCGCTGAGCATGATCGCGGAATCGCCGATCCGGATTTCCGCATGTCCTACCCTGCCGTCCGGGGAGGTCATCCGCATCACCTCGGTGGCGCCGAATGCACGCTTGTAAAAGTCCAATGCCTGCGCCGCATTCCTGATCGTCAGGTAGGGCGTCGCGGTATGGTAGCCCTCGGGAATAGGTCTTACTTTGCTCGTCATCGTCGTCTCCTTTTGCACAGTCCGTCAAAGACCGCGCAGCAGCATCTGCGTATCGATCACCCGCAGGCGGCCGCGCGCCAGCACTCCTTGTTCCTCAAACCACCGTTGCGCGACGAATGGGGCAAAACCGGTTTCCAGTCGTATCGCAAACTGGAAAATTGCATCCCACTCGCTGTCGCGCGGCATCACCCACAAAATCTGGCGACCGGCATCGGAACGGATGCCGGCATGCCGCAAATTGGCGCGCACGCGTTCGGCCCGCAGTTCGCGGCTTTCCGGGTAATGGCCGCTTTCGTCTGGCGTCGGCAAAACGGCAGGTACCCGTTTCTGCTCCAGCGCGTTGGCGCCGGTACGGAAGGTCGCCCACGGTCCGACCAGCGTGCGCATCGCAAACTGCAGCTCGTCTCCGGAAAGGGGTTCGTCAAGGTAATAACAGGACAGGGTAAAGGCCATGACGATGCATTCCGCCAAACCAGCTACGGTGATGGATAAGGAAGGATAAACCTGGCGCGCGATTGCGGCATGGCTGCGCGCGCAACTGCTGACTTTGCTTAAGCCGGTTGCTTGCCTTATGCGGCTTCTTCCTCTGCCGGCATGAGCCTGTTCCACCATGCCAGCGCAGCCTGCTCGCCGCGCTTGTCCAGCAGAAAGAAATAGCCTCTGTCCGCGGTGCTTTCCCGCAGGCTGCTGTCATTCTGTCCGGCTTGGGCGAGATGATCGAGGCCGCGCATGTCGTCTTCGTCGAGCAGGATGCAGCCATAGAAATAGGCGGCCTTCGGGAAGGGGCCGCCCGGCTGGCGCAGCAGGTGTTCCAGCACCGGCTTGGCGGCTTGCGGCGAATCGAATTCGGCTTTGAGCAGCGCGAGTTCCTGCAGTTCATGCAGCGGCAATGCGTCCAGTGCATGCGCGGACAGTTCGCGCA
>JAEZVM010000418.1 GCA_023420795.1 Pseudomonadota bacterium | reverse complement strand
TCCGATCAGCTCCAGAGCAAAACCGATAATGCACGTTGAGCATGTCCATCGATAAAACCACCATCCTGATTGTCGAAGACGAGCCGTCGATCGTCGAACTGGTTGCATTCACCCTCAAGGAAGCCGGTTGGAATGCCTACGCGGTGGGGAGCGCAGCCGAAGCCTGGGAATTCATCCAGCGCCGCCCGCCGCAACTGGTCCTGCTGGACTGGATGCTGCCCGACCAGACCGGATTACGCCTGCTGTCGCGCATCCGCAGCGACCGCCAGCTGCATGCGCTGCCGGTGATCATGCTAACCGCGAAAAGCATGGAAGAGGACAAGATCGCCGGCCTCGATACAGGTGCGGACGATTACATCACCAAGCCGTTCTCGCCGCGCGAGCTGACGTCGCGCATCAAGGCGCTGTTGCGCCGCAAGAGCCCGGAGCATGCGCAAAGCGTGATGACGGCCGGGCCCGTCAAGCTCGATCCGGTCAGCTGCTCGGTGATGCTGAACGAGCAGAAGATCGACATCGGCCATGCCGAATACAAGTTGCTGAAATTCTTCCTTGCGCATCCGGAGCGCGTGTTTTCCAGAAGCCAGTTGCTGGACAAGGTATGGGGCGACCATGTCGTGATCGAGGAGCGCACCGTTGATGTTCACGTGCTGCGCCTGCGCAAGGCACTCAAGGACGCCGAGTCGCTGATCAAGACCGTGCGCAGCGTGGGCTACATGCTGTCCGAAAAAGGATGAGCCAGGCTTCATGAATCCCCATTTGCTATTCTGGATTCCGGCCGGGCTGCGCCTGGCCTTCATTCTCATTGGCGGCGCCATCCTCTGGCATTTCTTCGGCCCGGTGATCGGCCTTGCGGCTGCTCTGGCCGGCGTGTGCTTCACCTTGGGAGTGCAGCTGCACTATCTTTATCAGCTGTCGGACTGGCTCGACAATCCGACCAGCGGCACGCTGCCGGACGGCTGGGGCGCATGGACCGGGATTTTTTCGCGCCTGTACAAGCTGCGGCGAGACGATGAAAAGAATCGCGCCGAGCTGACCGAATGGCTGGCGCGCTTCCGGCAGGCGATGACGCTGCTGCCGGACGGTGTGGTCATCATGGATGACGTGCTGTTCCTAGAATGGTGCAACCCGGCCGCGGAGCGACACCTCAGCTTGCAGCTCGACCGTGACAAGGGCATGCGCGTCACTAACCTAGTGCGAAGCCCGGATTTCATCGATTACATCATCCTCGGCCGCTACGAGCAGCCGCTGACGCTCAACCTCAGGGGGCGCAAGCTGATCTGCCAGATCATCCCGTTCGAAAACCGGCGCCAGATTCTCGTCACCCATGATGTAACCGATGCGGAGCGTATCGACATGATGCGGCGCGATTTCATCGCCAATGCATCGCATGAGCTGCGCACGCCGCTGACGGTGGTGAACGGCTTTCTGGAAATCGCCCAGAGCCAGCCGAATCTCGATCTGCAGACCCGTATGGCGCACCTGAAGCTGATGAGCGAGCAGGGCCAGCGCATGCAGAACCTGGTCGAGGACATGCTGACACTGACCCGGCTGGAATCGATCGACTACCCGATGCGGCCCGAGCGGGTCGATATCCGTCAACTGCTGGAGCAGATCCAGCAGGAGACCTCCGCACTTTCTTCCGGTCGCCATACTGTCACGCTGGAAGTCGATGGACCGGACATCAGGGGCAGCACGGAAGAGCTGCGCAGCGCATTCGGCAACCTTGCATCGAATGCCGTGCGTTACACGCCGGAGCACGGCGCCATTGAACTGGTCTGGAAGATGGATGAAAGCGGGCCGCGGTTCGTCGTGAGGGATAGCGGCATCGGGATCAGCCCGGAACATATCTCGCGCCTGACGGAGCGCTTCTATCGCGTCGATAAGAGCCGTTCGCGCGAAACACAAGGCACTGGCCTTGGCCTTGCGATCGTCAAGCACGTCCTGCTGCGCCACGGCGCGTCCCTTGAAATCCAGTCGGAACCGGGTAAGGGGAGTACTTTTACCGCGAAGTTCCCGAAAAAGGCGATTTGCGACGAATGACCGAATAAAAAAATGCCCGGATTGGCTGAACTTACAGCCGATCCGGGCATTTCTTGTTAAGGACGATTATTTGTAGCCGACGCGATCCAGAATACGCTGTGCAGCGATCTGGTTCTTGCCGATCGATGCGATCGATACGTTCTCGGTCTTGAACTTGCCGAGCGATTCCAGTGTCGGGTTCTTGGCAACTGCCGACGGCACGACCGGCCATTCATTGTTGCCATTGGCGAGATAGGCTTGCGCTTCGTCGCTGGCTAGGTATTCGAGGAATTTGACCGCTGCCTCGCGATGCGGCGCGTTCTTCGCGACACCGCCGCCGGTGATGTTCATATGCACGCCGGAGGTCTGCTGGTTCGGCCACACGAAGCCGACCTTGCTCATCATTTCCTTGTCCTCCGGCTTGGTGGAACGCAGCAGGCGCACATAATAGTAAGTGTTGGCTACCGTGACGCCGCATTCGCCCGACGCGACACCCTTGATCTGGTCGGTATCGCCGCCGCGCGGAGGACGCGCGAAGTTGTCCACCATGCCCTGTGCCCATTTTTCAGTCGCTGCTTCGCCGTTACGCTCGATCATGGAGCCGATCATCGACAGCATGTACGGATGCGAGCCGGAGCGGGTGCACACCTTGCCCTTGAGCTTGGGATCAGCCAACGATTCATAGGTCGGCACGTCTTCCGGCTTCACGCTTGCCTTGTTATAGACGATGATGCGGCCGCGCGTGGAGACGCCATACCACTCGGCGCCCTTGCCATCGTCCTTGCCGCGCAGGTTGGTGGGGATGCGCGTGTCCAGCACCTTCGACTTCACCGGCTGGAACAGGCCCTCGATCTGCGCGCGCCACAGACGCGCCGCATCGACCAGCAGGATCACGTCGGCCGGGCTGTTCTTGCTCTCGTTCTTCAGGCGTTCGAGGATCGCGTTGTCATCTGCCTCGATGCGATTGAGCTTGATGCCGGTCTGCTTGGTGAAGTTCGAATACAGCTGCTCGTCGGTCTGGTAATGACGGGCAGAGTACAGATTCAATACGTTTTCCTGCGATTGGGCGGAGGCGGCGGCAACAATCGTCAGAACGGCGAAAGCGATCTTTTTGAGGGAAGGTTTCATTGAAGTTCCTTGTTGAGAATGATTTTCAATATAGCCAGTATATCGCTTTCCGATATAAATAGGAATTATTCTCATTGTTGCGCTTTAATTTCCATCGGGCACATCCGCTACAATGCCGTTTTCCTCGTTCCGAGCGCCTTCGGCGCAGCCGCTTCTCCGTTCATGAGCAAATCTCCGCTGGTTTTCCTGTTATCCGTTGTCTTATTGCTGGCTGGCTGTACCACGGTTACACCGTCAAATCCTCCCGCAATCGAAGCCAAGCCGCCGCGCACGGTCAAGATTGGCCTCGCGCTCGGCGGCGGTGCCGCACGCGGATTCGCGCATATCGGCGTGATCAAGGCGCTCGAAGCGCAGGGCATCGTGCCGGACATCGTGGTCGGCACCAGCGCCGGTAGTCTGGTTGGCGCGTTGTATGCAGCCGGCAACAGTGGCTTCGCGCTGCACAAGATGGCGCTGGAAATGGATGAGGCAGCAATCTCGGACTGGTCCGTTCCCCTGTTCGCGAAGACCACTGGCGTGCTCAAAGGCGAGGCGCTGCAGAGCTATGTGAATAAGACGGTCAATAATGTGCCGCTGGAAAAGCTGAAGATCCGCTTCGGTGCAGTTGCGACCGATCTGAACAGTGGTCAGCCGATCCTGTTCCAGCGCGGAAATACCGGAACGGCGGTGCGCGCTTCCTCGGCAGTACCCAGCGTATTCCAGCCGGTCCGGATCGGCAACCATTCCTATGTCGATGGCGGACTGGTATCGCCGGTGCCGGTACGCTTTGCGCGTGAAATGGGAGCGGACTTCGTGATTGCGGTGAATATCTCGTCGCAACCGGAGGCGCAGGCTTCGTCCAGTTCCGTCGATGTGCTGCTGCAGACTTTTGCCATCATGGGACAAAGCATCAACCAGCATGAGCTGAAGGATGCGGATATCGTGATTCAGCCGCGGCTGGGCGGCATGAAAGGCAGTGATTTCAACGGCAGGAACATGGCCATTCTGGCCGGAGAGCAGGCGGCTACGGCTCTCATGCCGGAAATCAAACGCAAGCTGAAAATGAAGCGGGAGCAGTAAAGAGGGCCCGAATGGTGCCCCGGGAGAAGCTATTCCTGCTGATTGATGCGGCGCGCGCCGTTGAACCGCTTTTTCCAGTAACCCGTATCCATGCTTTCGATACGGACTTGCCCGCCGGACGAGGGGGCATGGATGAACTTGTTGTCGCCCAGGTAAATGCCGACATGGGAAAACGTGCGCCTCAGCGTGTTGTAGAACACCAGATCGCCAGGCTGCAGCTCATGCACTTCGACCTTTTCTCCCACCCGGCTGATTTCTTCCGAAGTTCGCGGTAGATCGGTATTCCAGACATCCTTGAACAGATAGCGAACCAGTCCGCTGCAATCGAGTCCGCTTTCCGGCGCGGTGCCGCCATACTTGTAGCGGATGCCAATCATGCCGACGGCGCGCATCGCCAGTTCCGACGC
>JAEZVM010000416.1 GCA_023420795.1 Pseudomonadota bacterium | reverse complement strand
ACATCGGAACATTTTTCGCACCCGTTCGTTAACTGGGTATCGAAATGCGAAACCTTGCCCATCTCAATGACGACGATTGCGTAAAACTCGCCCAGCGCGGCGACGGCAAGGCGTTTTCGGAGCTGGTGGCGCGCTATCAGGACCGCATCTACCGCTTCCTGCTGCGACTGACACGCTCGCCCGATGATGCGCTGGACCTGACGCAGGACACCTTTCTGCGCGCCTACCAGCACATCGCGCACTGGCGACCGGAGGCGCTGTTTCGGACCTGGCTGTTCCGCATCGCGCGCAATGTGGCTTTCGACAGGATGCGGCGCGACAGGCGGGTCGAGTTCGTCGAGCTGGAAGAGGATGCGGAACTGCCCGATACCACCGCCGCACCGGATGCGGCTCTGGAAACAGCGCAACGCTATCGCCTGCTGGAGTCGGCGCTGGAGCGCCTGCCGCCCGATCATCGCGAAATACTGCTGCTGCGGGAGATTGAAGAGATGTCCTACGATGAAATCGCACTTGTGCTGGAGCTGAATCCCGGCACGGTCAAGTCGCGCCTTGCCCGCGCCCGCGCGGCCCTGCTGGAGAAGATGCAGTCCGCAATGGAGAAATCGCCATGAACTGTCCACGCAACCTGGAAGTATCCGCCTATCTCGATGACGCGATGGAACCCGATGAACGCAGCTGGTTCGATGCCCACCTGCATGCCTGCCCGCTGTGCCATGGACGGCTCGATGAAATGACGACGCTGCAAAAGCAGTTACGCGACCTGCCTTCGCCCGTACTGAGATTCGACATGGCGGCGCGGCTGCAGGACCAGATACGCGCCGATGAGGCGCGGCGTCGCACCGCGCGGTCTTTCCGGCCCGGCTGGAACATCGGTGGACTGATGGGCGGGCTCGCGGTCGCCGCATCGATCGCTTCCGGCGTCTGGCTGGGCGGCATGCTGATCGGCGGCACCGTTCTGACTGCTCAGCCTGCCGCCATCGTGCGGGTGTTCGACCCCGTGCCGCCCGGCGGATTGTGTGCCGCAGCCGAACTGTGCCGTGTATCGAAAGGACTGCAATGAATCGCCCTGTATGGAAGTGGCTGCTCGCTATTTCGCTGTCGCTCAACCTCGGCATTGTCGCCGCCATCGTGTATAGCCAGACGCACGCGGCACCGGAAGTGACAGTTGCGGAGAAGCAGATCAGCCTGCCGGACTACCTGCAGCTGACGGAAGAGCAGCGCCGGCGCTGGCAGGAAATCGAAAGCGGTTTTCTGTCGGATCTGGCCGCTAACTGGCGCGACATACGCGCGCACCGGGAAACGCTGGTGCGGCAGATCTTCTCCGCTACGCCGGACCGCGCCGCAATCGACAGGGAGCAGGCGAGGATTGCCTCGTTGCAGGATGCACAGCAGCGCCGCGTGATCGAACAGTTGCTGGCCGAGCGTGAACTGCTGAATGAGCGCCAGCGTGCGGCGCTGATGGAGTTGCTGTTGAGCCGCTATACCGAAGAGGCATCGGAGGAGGAGCGGCTGCATCGCCATTAAGAGCCTGTTTGATAACCTACTGCGCGGCCCGATTTCGACTCTGCGATGCTCGTCACCCCTGCCGGGCGCGTATGTGCTTGTAAGCGCATACCGTTTCGCCGGTGTACAGCATGCTGTCCGAAATCCCTGCTGCACCCTCACGTACGACTGCGCTTTCCGGGCCAAACTCGGACCGCTCGCTACGGTTTTCGAATAGACTCTAAGAAAAACATGGAACATTTTTCTCCGTGATTCGTTTGTGCAGGCAAGGCACTGATTTTCCAGGCCGGATCTTGATCAACCAATCACGGAGTCACTCATGAAATCACCGAAGCTCTTGCTGGCCGCTGCTGCGCTGGCATTTCCTCTGTCCGTCCTTGCCGCCGAAGCGGGACATCACGACCACGGCGCTGCAGGCGCGCACAAGATAGAACTCAATGCCGGCAAAAAATGGGGAACGGATGATGCGCTGCGCAAGGGCATGTCCGCGATCCGCAGCGCTGCCACGACGGCGCTGCCCGCCGCTCATGCCGGCAAGATGACGAATGCCGATTACGACGCCTTTGGCAAGGAACTGGGCACGCAGCTCGCCTATATCGTGGAAAACTGCAAGCTCGATCCGAAGGCGGACGAACAGCTGCATCTCATCATCGCCGAGCTCTCCGGCGGCATGGAAGCCGCGGAAGGCAAGCAGGCCGGGAAGAAGAGGGCTGCCGGCGTGGTGCAGGTGGTGCAGGCGCTGAATACCTACGGAAAGTATTTTGATCACGCCGGCTGGAAGACGATCAAGCTGCCGGCGCATTGATGAAAACGTGACGCTTTCCTGCCTTTATCCTCCAAGGAGCAGCCGGCGGGGTGCTTAGTGCATCTCGTCGTGCTGTAAGGCGGGCGCAACCTCTCCGGGGCGGCCGAACACATGCGTGTAGGTCGGATAGAACGAGCAATACATCACCACCGTTAGCATCAGCGACAAGGGTAGCAGCACGACCATCACGATGAACGCCTTGCCGAACACCATCGCAAGCAGGCTGCTGGCAATCGCGGGAATCACCACGCCGATGAGCAGCCATGCCAGGCCATAGGTCATGAACGCCTTGCTAGCACGCTTGACCGCGAAGAAGCTGTAGAACACCGCCTTGCCGACACCCATTTTCTGCCACATGATCAGTGGCGCGGCATACCAGAAGGCCATCGCAGCCGGCAGATAGACCAGGGCGGCGAACATCATCGCTGTTGACATGTTCGACTGGCTGATCGCCTCGGCATCGAGCTCCTTGCTGCCGCTCATGACTTGCCAGAACACGCCGTTATCGACGATGGCCGAAGCCGCCACGGCAATCACTGCAGCCAGCAGATACAGCACGCCGAGTTTCAGCAAGGAGCGGAAAGCCGGCGAGCGGAATCCCGTCAGCAGCAGGTTCGGATAGACTTTCTTGCCCTGTTCGATCTGCGTGCAGGCTTCCATGAAAGCCATCGAAAACACCGGTACCAGCACCAGCGGCAAGATCTGCCCGAGCAGCGGCACGATGCCGATGACGAGCATCAGGAACATGTATGCGAGGAACAGGGTCGAGATTTCGGCAGGCTGCTTGCGGAACAGTGCAAAGCCTTCCTTTACCCAGAGCCAGCCGGCGTTTGCAGGAAGATTTTCCATGTCAGAACAGCGCAGGAGCCGGATTGTCGATACGCTGGCGCAGGATGCGCTCGAAATGCTTCGGGTCGTGCGGCGTGAGCATCTCTGCTTCGCGCGGCAGATGGAAATCGTACAGCCGCGATAGCCAGAAGCGCAGGGCACCCGCCTGCAGCATCGGCTGCCAGGCAGTCTTTTCGGCAGCCGTGAACGGCCGCACTGCATGGTACGCATCCAGCATCGCGCGCACCCGCGGCGTATCGATCGCGCCGGTGGAGAGATCGATGCACCAGTCATTGACGGTAACAGCGACATCGAACAGCCAGGTGTCGCAGCCGGCAAAGTAGAAATCGAAGAAGCCGGTCAGTCGTTCGCCGGCGAACATCACATTGTTACGGAACAGGTCGGCATGGATCGGGCCGCGCGGCAACTGGTGATAAGTCGGGGATGCGGCGAAGGCTTCTTGGAAGTGGATTTCCGCACGCAGCAGATGCTGTTCCGCTTCCGGCAGATAAGGCAATACTTCGGGCGCGGTTGCATGCCACCAGTCGAGGCCACGCAGGTTCGGCTGTTGGATCGGAAAGCCCTGTCCGGCCAGATGCATCTTTGCCAGCATCGCGCCGACGGCGGCACAATGCACCGGCTGCGGATGCAGCTGCGATTCGCCTGCCAGCTTGGTGACGATGGCAGCCGGCTTGCCGTGCAGCGAATGCAGGATATCGCCGTGCCGGTTGGCGACCGGCGCGGGTACCAGTACATCGCGGTCGGCAAGATGTCGCATCAGCTCCAGGTAAAAAGGCAATTGTTCAAAACTCAGCTTTTCAAAAATCGTCAGGACGAATTCACCCGCTTCCATGGTCAGGAAGAAATTGCTGTTTTCAATGCCGGACGAAATGCCCTTGAGCGCCAGCGGCTTGCCCAGCTTGAACTGCGTCATCCATTCGGTAAGGTCATTCAGGCTGACCGGGGTGAACACTGCCATGAGAGAAATCGGAAAAGAGAAAAGGTTCAGGGAAGGATAGCGTTATTTCTTTGCCGGCGCGGCAGGCGCCTTGGGCGGCTGCGCGGCTGCGGCTTCGGCGGCTTCCGCTTCCTTGGCTTCCGGAGTGCGAACCAGGTCGAATTCCTTTACTTTCCACTGCGCCGGACGGGCAGTGTTGCTCTGGGCATCGCCGGGAAGCGCACTGCCGGCAGGATCGTTCGGCTTCAGGTAATAAGTGCTCTTGCCGCTGGTGACCTTGACTTCGGTGACCTTGCCGCCGGGAGCGCGTTTTTCGGTGATCTTGCGTTCCTGGTCCGGCTTGCGGATGGTGACGGCGGGCGCCTCGCCTTCTTCAAGCTTTTCGAGCTGCGGCGGAGGCGGCGCATCGCCGCCTTTTTGTTGAGCCCAGCCGGAAAGAGGCAATGCATAGACAGCAGCACAGGCTGCAACGACGGGCCAGAACTTGATGGTGCGCATGATGGAAACGATTGTTGACGAAAAAGCGGGGTGTGTCTTCAGACAGAAGGCAACATTCTAACAAACCGCCTTTGCCGCCAAGCACTTCCTGTTACAGATAAGCCCCTGCTTCCTTGCTTTCCGCCATCAGCAATTCATGATGCGCTTCATAGAATGCAAAGATGGCATCCACCACATTGGCCGGCTCGTCGATCAGTTGCACCAGTTCGAGGTCATTCGGCGCAATCATGCCATTGCCTGCTAGCGTGTCGCGGAACCAGTCGAGCAGGCCGCGCCAGAATGTGGTGCCAACCAGGATCACTGGAATGCGGCGCGACTTGCCGGTCTGGATCAGCGTCAGCACCTCGGTCATTTCATCGAGCGTGCCGAAGCCGCCCGGCATCACGACATAAGCATCGGCATATTTCACGAAGGCGACCTTGCGCGCGAAGAAGTGGCGAAAGCTGATGGAGATGTTCTGCCACTTGTTGCTGGTCTGCTCATTCGGCAGTTCGATGTTGAGGCCGACCGAGGCCGATGCACCTTCGAACCCGCCCTTGTTGGCCGCTTCCATGATGCCGGGGCCGCCGCCGGAGATCACCGCAAGGCCGGCGTCAGACAGGCGACGTGCGATATCGACGGTCTTTTCGTAGTTAGGATCACCGGGTTTGATGCGGGCCGAACCGAAGATCGAGACGGCCGGGCGCAGCTCCGAGAGGCGCTCAGTGGACTCGATAAACTCTGCCATAATCGTGAACATATGCCATGACTCGCGGGCTTTTTTCGCGGTCGCACGGTTCGCATCGACTACCTGCCGCAGGCGCGGCACGTTTTTCCCCTTTGAGATCATATGAATAAAACCCTGTTGCTGGTTGACGGTTCGAGTTACCTGTATCGCGCGTTTCATGCGATGCCGGATTTGCGCAATGCGGAAGGTGCGCCGACCGGCGCGATCTACGGCATGATCAACATGCTGCGCAAGCTGCGCAATGATTACTCTGCAGCATACATTGCATGTGTCTTCGACGCAAAAGGAAAAACCTTTCGCGACGACCTGTATCCGGAGTACAAGGCGCATCGCCCGTCGATGCCGGAAGACCTGGCAAAGCAGATCGAGCCAATCCACGAAGCGGTGCGCGCATTGGGCTGGCCGATCCTGATGGTGGAAGGCATCGAGGCTGACGACGTGATCGGTACGCTCGCGGTGCAGGCAGTCGAACACGGCATGCAGGCGGTGATCTCGACCGGCGACAAGGATCTGGCGCAACTGGTGAACGAGCATGTCACCCTGATCAACACGATGACCAATGAAAAGCTCGACCGTGCCGGCGTGATCGCCAAGTTCGGCGTGCCGCCGGAACGCATCATCGACTACCTGACGCTGGTCGGCGACGCGGTCGATAATGTGCCGGGCGTGGACAAGGTCGGCCCGAAGACGGCGGTCAAGTGGCTCACGCAATACGGCACGCTGGATGGCATCATCGAACATGCGGGCGACATCGGCGGTGCGGTCGGCGAAAACCTGCGCCGCGCGCTCGAATGGCTGCCGAAGGGGCGCCAACTGATCACCGTGAAAACCGATTGCGACCTGGTCGAGCACATGGTGACGATCCCGGAATCGCTGGTTGCCAAGCCAGCCGATAACGATGCGCTGACCGAGTTCTTCCGGCGCTACGGATTCAAGACCTGGCTGCGCGAACTGAGCGGCGATCCGACCGCCGGTGCGCGGCCGCTCGCGCAAGCAACCACCGGCGAACCGCAGGCAAACCTGTTCGATGCGCCGGCTGCGCCGCCCGAGTACGAGACCGTGTTGACCGAAGCGCAGCTGGACCGCTGGCTGAAAACTATCGATGAGGCGGAGCTGACCTCGATCGATACCGAAACCACTTCGCTCGAACCGATGCTGGCGCAGCTGGTCGGCATTTCGCTGTGCTGCAAGCCGGGCGTGGCTGCCTATATCCCGGTCGCGCACCGTTACCAGGATGCGCCGGCGCAGTTGTCGCGCGAACTGGTGCTGGAAAAACTCAGGCCATGGCTGGAGGATGCCGCCAAGCCGAAGGTCGGGCAGCATTTGAAGTACGACAGCCATATCTTCGCCAACCACGGCATTGCTCTGCGCGGCATCGTGCATGACACGCTGCTCCAATCCTACGTGTTCGAGTCGCACAAGAGCCACGACATGGACAGCCTGGCGCTGCGTCATCTGGGCCGCAAGACCATCACCTTCGAAGAAGTGTGCGGCAAGGGGGCGGGGCAGATCTGCTTCGACCAGGTGGCGCTCGAACGCGCGACCGACTATGCGGCGGAGGATGCGGATGTGACGCTGCAGCTGCATCAGGCGATGTGGCCGCATGTCGCCGAGAATGCCGGCCTGAAGTTCATCTATGAAAAGATCGAAGTCCCGACTTCGGTGGTGCTGCAGAAGATCGAGCGCAACGGCGTGCTGATCGATGCAGAGCTGCTTGCGGCGCAATCGCACGAGCTGGGCAAGCGCATGCTGGAGATGGAAAGGCAGGCCTATGAGCTGGCGGGGCAGCCGTTCAACCTGAATTCGCCGAAGCAGATCGGCGACATCTTCTTCGACAAGCTGAAGCTGCCGGTGGTGAAGAAGACGCCGTCCGGCACGCCGTCCACCGACGAGGAAGTGCTACAGAAGCTGGCCGAAAATTATCCGCTGCCGAAGATCCTGCTCGACTACCGCAGCCTGTCGAAACTGAAATCCACCTACACCGACAAGCTGCCGAAGATGGTGAACCCGAATACCGGCCGCGTGCATACCAATTATGCGCAGGCGGTTGCGGTCACCGGACGGCTCGCATCGAACGATCCGAACCTGCAGAACATTCCGGTGCGTACCGTGGAAGGCCGGCGCATCCGTGAAGCCTTCGTTGCGCCGGCCAGCAGCGTGATCGTGTCGGCCGACTATTCGCAGATCGAACTGCGCATCATGGCGCATATCTCCGGCGATGAAAATCTGCTGCGCGCGTTTGCGGAAGGCGAGGACATCCACCGCGCCACAGCCGCCGAAATCTTCAGCGTGCCGCCGGCAGAAGTGAGCAGCGAGCAGCGCCGTTATGCGAAGGTCATCAACTTCGGTTTGATCTATGGCATGAGCGCATTCGGTCTGGCGAGTAATCTTGGTATCGAACGCGCGGCGGCGCAGATGTATATCGACAAGTATTTCCAACGCTATCCGGGCGTCGCGCAATACATGGCCGACACCCGTGCGCAGGCCAAGGCGCGAGGTTACGTCGAAACCGTGTTCGGTCGCCGCCTGTGGCTGGCGGAAATCAATTCGCCGAACGGTCCGCGCCGGCAGGCAGCGGAGCGCGCGGCGATCAACGCGCCGATGCAGGGCACCGCCGCCGATCTGA
>JAEZVM010000402.1 GCA_023420795.1 Pseudomonadota bacterium | reverse complement strand
CGAATTTGTACTCATCGCCAATGCTGCCGCCGTGATAGCAAAGAATGCGTATTTTCGACTTGCTGAAATATCGGGCAAGAGCGAACAGCCCTAAAAGCTTGGAGCAGAAATAGACGGTGAGCTTGATTTGCCGGAACATATTTTTCCTCTGAGAGCATGAACATGGTGCCCACAATGGAGGGCTCCATATCCATGGAGGTTGTGTGCACAGCCCGTCTTTTTTGGAATGAAGACGTGACGTTGACTACTGCTCGATATTCACGTGGGCTTGCGCGCAAAAGGCCAGCGATTCAGGCGCTCTACCGGAATCCCTGCATCGCGCAAGATCTCGCGGATCTCGTTCAAGCCGCGCCGGTCAAGGCAAATGATCCAGCACGCATAGGCGATGACGCCGCTGGCTACTTCGATAAAGAGCACAAGGCCAAGCGAACGGACGTGGTCAATGATGGCCTCGCGCACCAAGGTCACCAGCAGGCCCATTGCCGCGGCACCCATTAGAACGGGAAGGAGGTTCCTGTAGTAATCCCTCATTCTGATGCCGGTTATCATGCATGCATCGTGGATCAGCTTCGCGGATAGCACGGGGTAGACTGCAGCCCACACGATGGAAACACCAAGCAGCCCGTTCAGGAACGCGCCCGTCGTGATCGCCAGCGACATCACAATGCCGCACATTGCCGTATAAACGGACAACTTCTTGGCGTGGCCCGTTCCGATCAGGAGTTGCGAAAGAAGGGGATCCACGGACTTGAACAAACCCATCAGGCAAAGCGCGCTGAATGGAACCAGCATATCCATCCATTTCTCGCCGAGAAAAACGGCGACGAGCTCGCGCGAACACACCAGCATGCCGATAAGGGCCGGGTAGGTGAGATATGCCACGGAACGCGTCAGACCGAGCATGGTGGCGGCCATCTTAGTCATATCGTCCTGCAGCTTGGCGAAGAGCGGGGATGAAATGTTGGTGACCAACGAAGTGATCTGGCTGCTCGGCAGGGTGGCCAGGCCAAATGCCATATCGTAAATCCCCAATGAGCGTTCACCGAGAATTCTTCCAATAACCACCTTGTCCACGTTCGAGTAGAGATACCAGAAGATGCGGCTATAGGTCACATGCAGACCGTACCTGACCAGACCAGTAGCTTTCCTGATGCCATAGCGTCCTTTCGGTCGCCACGGCGAGAGGATGAACGCGCCCAGGCTCTGTACCAGGCTCGATGCGACGAATCCCCATGCCAGCGACCATACGCCATAACCCGCGATGGCGAGGGACAGGCAAAGCAGGCTCTGCACGATGACAGATAGCACCAGCACGCCGGAGATGGCTTTGAACTCCATTTCCTTGCGCAGCATCGCAAGCGGGACAGTACTGAAAGCGCCCAGTATGAAAACGCTGGCCATGAGGGGCATCATCGGCGCCAGCTGAGGCGCGCCGAAAAATCCCGCGATGGGATTGCTCAGGACAACCATCACGAAAAAAAGCAGCGAGCTGATCAGCAGGGCAATGGCGAAGCACCCATTCAGCTCGTCCTGTTCAGGCTTCGGTTTCTGCACGATGGCGGAACCGATTCCTACTTCATTGAAGAAACCGATGAGGCCGATGACCACGACGGCGATTGCCATCGTTCCATATTCTTGCGGACTTAGAATGCGAGCCAGGAAAATCGTTGTTGCGAGAGAGAAAACCTTCGCGAGCGCCGTTCCGATGCCGAGATGTTTTACTGCGCTTATCGTTTTCGATCTTAGTTGGGCGCTCATACTGGAATCCGCTCGATAAGGCGATTAGTGTGCTCTTCCATGCCGCTATTGCAGACGCTGCGATGCATAGCCGGCATGTGCCGGAATTCCGGCAGCACCGAATCTGGATTTCTCCGGGCTGCGTATCGGTATCTTCCGGAGTACGTATTGCTCCAGCACGGCAATCGCCGTCGCATAGACATAGAACAGTTCGAAATAAGCCATGCTCACGGCAGCGCCGCTGATTGCATAAGCCAGCAGGGAAAGGCGGAGCATGTCGGCCAAGTCGCGCGCCCATACGAGCTCGGGGTTGCCTTCGGCGGCACGCTTGATCGAAAGCGCGGTACGCCATGCGTTGACCCATATCGCAAGGAAAAGAAGCAGGCCGACGAAGCCCATGTCGCCCAGGACTTCGAAGTAAATGCTGTGCGCCGAACGACCGACCAGCGGCGGTTCGGGCGTCGGAATGAAACTGAGCAGGTCGATGGAGTCCTTGTAGGCCGTCCAGACCGGCAATGCCTGAACCGCATGAAAACCGCCGCCGAACAACGGATGGTCGAGGGCAATCATGGTGCTGACTTTCCATGCAATCACGCGCGTCATGAACGAGTCGTCCTGATCGGCCTCGCTGATCGTGTCGATACGGGCGAACCAGGATTCCGGCGCAAACTGGACCAGCGCTAATGCGACGACGAAGACCAGGAACAGTGAAAGAAGCTTTCGCCTGCTTGAAAGGAGAAACCATATGCCCAGCGCCGACAGGCCGATGAAGCCGCCGCGTGAGAATGTTCCCATCACCGAAAAGGTCGCGAGAATCAGGGCAACCAGAAAGCCGAGTCGGACGAAGCGATGACTGGAATACTGGTACAGGAAGAAAAGGATCGGCAGGATCATCAACTGCCCGACTGCAAAGTGATTGTTATCGCTGATCATGGCGGTCGCGACGCCGATGACCTTGTGGCCGCCGCCGCTCGCGATAAACTTCGCGCCTTCCAGCATGCCGTGAAATCCCATTCCCATGGCGATTGCAATCAGCAACACATGCAGGCGAAGCCGGTCGGTAACAAAAGCGGGCATCACCAGGCAGAACAGGAGCGCCTTCACGATGCCTTCATAGACTTCGGAATTCAAGGAATTCGATGCATATCCGAACAGCCAGCAAAGCGTTGCATGTGCAAGAAATAGCAGCAACAGAGCCTGCTGTTTTCGTGGCGTCAGAGGCCACTTGCTGTTCGTGACGAGCAGGGAAAACAATGCGATGCAGGCGAAGATCAGATTGAGGCGGACAGTTGCCATGAAACCGTACAGGTAAAAGCTGGCTGAAAGTACGCCGGTCCATGCCCACAAGGCATAAGAGATGAATGGTCTGCGTATCGCCATCGGGAGCAGAATGCACATCGCTCCCAGCATCGCAAGGTCGCGCATTATGTGCCTGCCTTTCCTGGATGGCTCTTTTGCTCATGCTTGTCCGTTTTGTAGGAGAAGAGCCATGGTTTTTGCCTGGCTTCGCTGGCAGCCTCCGTCCGGGCGTAACCCAGCACGAGCAGCACGATCGCTCCGAGCGCTGCGACGAATAACAAGGTTTCCATGCGGTTCCTTTCCTAGGCGGGACGTTCAGCCGATATTTGCAGCACGACCGTACTGTTGTTCAAGCATCAGGCCGTCCATGAAGAACTTGGCCGCCCAGTTGGGAAAGCGATATGTCATGTAGCCGCCGTTGATCGGATGAGAACCTTTGATCGCGCCGCGCACACCCGGGTCCTCGGTATCCACATCTTGGATGCGCATGTTGAAGCGATTAGCCTTGATCGCGTGTTCCTTCAGGCTGGTGTCGCCGGTCAGCTGAGCCAGTCGCAGCCAGTTGATCGCCATCTGGGAGTTACCGGTGACGCAGCTCCAGCGCACACGCGGGGACCAGTCGGGCTTGTAGTAGCCGGGCAGAGCTCCGTCCTGGCGCTGCGCCTTCGCGACCGATTTCGCCATGTCCAGCGCCTTG
>JAEZVM010000350.1 GCA_023420795.1 Pseudomonadota bacterium | reverse complement strand
TGCTATCCATCAGAGTGCCATCCCAGTCGAACACGATTAAATCAAATTGTCTTCTCGCCATGTTTTCTGGCGGCAGATGCCGCCAATCCTTCTGATTTCTGATTGATATTGGTCTGAGGGCGCCGATCAACGCGCCTGCACCGCGTCTGTCTCCACGAGGCTCCTTAGGAAGCGCTCGCACTCCGCCGGAAGCGGCGCCTTGAGCGTCATCGGCTCGCCGGATTCGGGATGCGCAAATGTGATCTGATACGCATGCAAAAACATGCGCTTGAGAGCAGCGCGAGAGCCTTCGGCTTTTTGCAAGGCCTTGTTCAGACCGAAGTCGCCATACTTGTCGTCGCCCGCAATCGGAAACCCGCTCGACGCCAGATGCACACGGATCTGATGGGTGCGCCCGGTTTTCAACTCAGCTTCCAGCAAGGCGAAGTCGCCATAGCGCCTTACCAGATTGAAGACGGTATGAGAAGGCAAGCCATCCGACTGCACCCGCACGCGGCGTTCGCCATCCGGCGTTGTGTATTTAAATAGCGGCAATTTGACATGTTGGCGGGCATTCTGCCAATCGCCATGCACCAGCGTCAGATAGCGCTTGTCCAGTTGCCCTTCGCGAATCTGCTCATGCAGGTTTGTCAATGCCGAGCGCTTTTTCGCCAGCAGCAGGATACCGGAAGTTTCGCGGTCCAGCCTGTGCACCAGTTCCAGGAATTTCGCCTGCGGGCGGGCGGCGCGCAGTTGCTCTATCACGCCATAACTGACGCCGGAGCCGCCATGGACTGCAACACCCGCCGGTTTATCGATCACCAGCAAATGCGAATCTTCAAACAGCATGTCGAATTCCGCGCCGGGCGCCGTTGACGTTGCCTTTTCTGCTACACGGACCGGCGGCACACGAACGACATCCCCTTCCTTGAGCCGGTAGGTCTGGTCAATACGGCCCTTGTTGACCCGGACCTCGCCCGATCGCAGCACTCTGTATATATGACTCTTCGGCACGCCTTTACAGATGCGCAACAAAAAATTGTCGATGCGCTGGTCGGCCTCTTCCCCCGAAATGGTAAGGAGGCGGACTTGAGCCGAGACCGGTGAGGATTGGTTAAGTGAAGCCGAATCCGCTCGCCCCCCAGAAAATCTCGCTAAGTCCTTCATTTGTATATATAATTGTTTCGCTCCGGTTACAAATCCGGTGCGTGTGTGAGAATAAAAAGCACATTCTACACAGGGGCGTCTCCACTGGCCTCGCCGATTTGCAAATTCGGTGGAAAAGATGTGTATGCACCATCCTTGCGCGAATCAGGGTTGCACCGCTGTTGCAATCGGATCGCGCGCATCGATGCTGGAACAGATTGCTTGAATTTTAAGGATAAGTCCGGCAAGCGCTTCCCGTTGAGGATGCTTGCTGGTTGATGTGGTTGACCCTGTTTGCCGACTCTGCTGAACCTCATGATTTGTTTGGCTCGATTAAATTGCTCGCTGCCCGACGCTACGCCCGATTCGTTCGAGAGGCGCAGCGTGGATGAGGCGCGCGCCCGGCATTCAGCTTCAACCCATCCGCGCCCCGTTGCGGCCCTCGCGCTTTCGTATCGCGCACCCGCACACTAAGGCAATTCCCTCCCTCAAGCACTCCGACCTCGCGTACATCCCTGTACCTTGCCGCATTGACGGGTTTCGTCATTTGCGGCCTAAAAATGACCTCAGAGTCACGGAGTAAAAAATGAAACGTATGTTGTTCAACGCCACGCAGCAGGAAGAACTGCGCGTGGCTATTGTCGATGGGCAGAAGCTGATCGACATCGACATCGAAACGACCGGCCGCGAACAGCGCAAGTCGAACATCTACAAAGGTGTCATCACTCGCATCGAGCCCTCGCTGGAAGCCTGCTTCGTCAATTACGGCGAAGAGCGCCACGGCTTCCTGCCTTTCAAGGAAGTCGCGCGCAGCTACTTCAAGGAAGGCGTGGATGTGCGCAATGCATCGATCAAGGATGCGCTGCGCGAAGGCCAGGAAATCATGGTCCAGGTCGAAAAGGAAGAGCGCGGCAACAAGGGCGCGGCGCTGACTTCCTTCATTTCGCTGGCCGGCCGCTATCTGGTGCTGATGCCGAACAATCCGCGTGGCGGCGGCGTGTCGCGCCGGGTCGAAGGCGAAGACCGCCAGGAACTGCGCGAGACCATGGACAAGCTCGACCTGCCTTCCGGCATGTCGGTGATTGCCCGTACTGCCGGCATCGGCCGCAGCGTCGAGGAACTGCAATGGGACTTGAATTACCTGATGCAGTTGTGGCGCGCGATCGAAGGCGCAGGCCAGTCCGCTCCTGGCGCCTTCCTGATCTACCAGGAATCCTCGCTGGTCATCCGCGCGATTCGCGACTATTTCCAGCCTGACATCGGCGAAATCCTGATCGACACCGACGATATCTACGAACAGGCGCAGCAGTTCATGAGCCACGTGATGCCGGACATGGTGCACCGGGTCAAGCGCTACCGTGACGATGTGCCACTGTTCTCGCGTTTCCAGATCGAGCACCAGATCGAAACCGCCTACTCCCGCACCGTCCCCCTTCCCTCCGGTGGCGCCGTCGTCATCGACCACACTGAAGCTCTCGTTTCCATCGACGTCAACTCCGCCCGCGCCACCCGCGGCAGCGACATCGAAACCACCGCTCTCCATACCAACCTCGAAGCAGCCGATGAAGTAGCCCGCCAGTTGCGCCTGCGCGACTTAGGCGGCCTGATCGTGATCGACTTCATCGACATGGAGAACGCAAAGAACCAGCGCGAAGTCGAAACGCGCCTGAAGGATGCATTGCGCTATGACCGCGCCCGTGTCCAGATGGGCAAGATTTCCCGCTTCGGCCTGATGGAATTGTCGCGCCAGCGCCTGCGCCCGTCGCTGTCTGAAGGCAGTCACGTGACCTGCCCGCGCTGCAACGGCACCGGCCATATCCGCGATACCGAGTCGTCCGCATTGCAGGTCCTGCGCATCATCCAGGAAGAGGCGATGAAGGAAAACTCTGCCGCGATTCACGTGCAGGCGCCGGTCGATGTCGCCGCCTTCCTGCTCAACGAGAAACGCGGCGAAATCCTGAAGATCGAAACACGCCATCGCGTGACGATCATCATGATCCCGAACAAGCATCTCGAAACCCCGCACTACAAGCTGGAGCGCATCAAGCACGACGATCCGCGCCTCGAAGAAGCCCAGGCGAGCTACACGATGGCCGAGGAAGCCGATACCGACATCAGCTACGGCAAGCGCCAGAAGGAAGAAATCAAGCCGCGCCAGGAAGCCGTGGTCAAGGGAATCACGCCCGAACAGCCGGCACCGATCGTCGAGCGCAAGCCGGTCGAACCTGCACCTGCTCCTTCACCTGTCATGGCACCCGCCGAAGAAGGTTTCTTCAGCCGCGTGTTCGGCTTCTTCCGCAAGAAGGCCGTCGTACCGGTTGCAGCACCTGCTCCGGCAGTGGAAGAAAAGCCGGCACCCAGCCGTGAGCGCGGCGACCGCAATGGACGTGGTGGTCGCAACCGTGGACGTGGCCGTGGCGGCCGCGAGCGCGGCGAGGAACGCGAAACCGCGCGCACCGAAGCCCGCCCGGAAACCGGGAAGCAGGCACCCGCCGCGGAAGCGCAACAGCCTCAGCGGCCGCCTCGTCAGCCGCGTGAACAGCGTGAACAACGGGAACCCCGCGAAGCCCGCGAACCGCGTGAAGGCCAGGAATCCCGCCGAGAGCGCGGCGAACGGCAGCCACGCCAGCGCGAGGAACGCAAGGAAGCCCCGGTCGAAGAAATGTTGAATGTCGCACAGGCGGCACCAGTTGCTACTCCTGCAACTCAGCCAGAGGTTATCCCGGCAGAAGTAGAATCGTTGACAGCCGCTCAGACGCAGGAGGAAGGCACCGGCGAGCAGGGAGAAGAGCGCCGCCGTCGCCGTCGCCGCGGTGGCCGCAATCGCAATCGGCGCGAACGCGAACCGGGCGAAATGCTTGCCGCAGGTGATCAGGAATCTCTTGAAGAAGCAGCGCCTGCCCAGCAATCGATGCAACTGGTGATCGCCGAAGTTGCAGCGCCGGTAGAGGCTGCGCCTACTGAAGAAGCCGTGGCTGCTCCGGTTGCAGAGGCGCCTGCCGTTGCTCCCGCAATCGAGCCTGTGAAGGAAGAGGAAGGTGCGAAAGAGGCTGTGGTAGCGGAAACGGCCGTGATTGAATCCGCGCCGGTCAGCGCTGAAGTTGCGCCGGAGCCGGTCCTTACCCAACCGGAACCGGCAGTTAATGTTGCTGCTGTAGAGGCCGCCGTGCCTGCGGCTGAGGTAGAAATTGCTGCAGCACCGACCACCGCGATTGCTGCACCGGCACCGCTGCCCCCGGAACAGATGCAACTCGATCATTTGCGCGAGATGCTGACTGCTGCCGGACTGTCGCTGGCAGTTACTGATCCGGAAAAGCTTCGGGCTGCGCAGGAAGCTGCTGCGAAGATCGTGCCTGCGCCGCGTGTGCCGCGCGAACGCAAGCCGCTGCCACCGGTTTCAACCGAGCCGTTGATCCAGGTTGAGACGCGTCACTGATCGCCAACGGCTTCCCGCCTTAAGAAGTACCGGGAGCCGTGGCTATCAATGGAAAGGGGGCAGTCTGCCCCCTTTTTTCTTCCGCAACCAACCAGACTTTAACGAATTTCGCCAGACATGCCGCGATCGCCCATGGCCACCACAGCGTATCAACAGCCTGCCGTGACATTGAGGGAGGCTTTCTGGTATTGGCTGAAACTCGGCTTTATCAGTTTCGGCGGCCCGGCGGGACAGATTGCGATCATGCATGCCGATCTGGTCGAGAAACGCCGCTGGATATCGGAAAAGCGCTTCCTGCATGCGTTGAACTACTGCATGCTGTTGCCCGGCCCCGAGGCGACTCAGCTTGCTGTCTATATCGGCTGGCTGATGCACCGGACCTGGGGCGGCGTCGTGGCCGGCACATTGTTCGTGCTGCCGTCGCTTGCCATCATCAGCTTACTGTCGTGGATCTATATCGCTTATGGCAATGCCCCGGTCGTTGCCGGCATCCTGTATGGCGTCAAGCCTGCGGTAGTCGCGATCGTGCTCGCATCCGCCTGGCGCATTGGCTCAAGGACGCTGAAGAATCCGTGGCTGATTGCAATTGCCGTTGCTGCATTCTTTGCCATCGCCATCATTGAACTGCCGTTTCCGCTGATCGTGCTGGGCGCAGGCCTGGTGGGACTCGCAGGCGGAAGGCTTTTGCCTGGCAGCTTCCGCCTCGGCAGTTCACAAACGGTCGGCAGCAGCTCCTCCTTCGGCCCGGCACTAATCGACGACGACACGCCGACACCCGGGCATGCCCGCTTCTCATGGGACCGACTGGCTGCGACCTGCATCCTCGGCGTCGGGCTCGGCATCGCGGTCTGGATGGCGATTGCAGCCCGCTTCGGACTGACCGATCCTCTCACCCTGATGGGCTGGTTCTTCACGAAAGCGGCGCTGCTGACTTTTGGTGGTGCGTATGCAGTCCTGCCTTACATCTACCAGGGCGCCGTGGAAACCTATCAATGGCTGACACCGGTTCAAATGATCGACGGCCTGGCGCTGGGAGAAACCACGCCTGGCCCGCTGATCATGATCGTTGCCTTCGTCGGCTTTGTCGGCAGCTGGGGCGAAGCGCTATTCGGCCCCGACCGGCTGATCATGGCCGGTATTGCCGGCGCTTGCGTTGCGACGTTCTTCACATTCCTGCCCTCGTTTATCTTCATTCTCGTGGGTGGTCCTCTGGTCGAGTCCACGCGCGAAAATATCCGACTCACCGCACCGCTCACTGCGATCTCCGCAGCGGTGGTCGGCGTGATCGTCAGCCTCGCTGTGTTTTTCGCCGAACATGTATTTAATCTTGGACGGCCGGTATTGCAGTGGGACTGGATAGCCATTGCGGTTTCCGCAGCAGCACTTCTTGCGCTAATCCGTTTCCGTGTCGGAACGATCACACTGATCGGTGCCTGTGCGTTCATCGGGCTCGTGGTATCTTATTTGGCCTAGTCAGCAGCGCTTTTCAGCTGCACTTTTTCCGATTCCGCATGGCAGACAGATTCATTCCCTTGGCGGACCATCGCCTCCTGAACGCGGCTCCCGCCATACCGACCAGCCTCGAAGCACCGACCGGTCTGCTCGCCGATACGCTCGCGCGCCCCTTGCAGGACTTGCGCATTTCGGTGACGGACCGCTGCAATTTCCGCTGCGTGTACTGCATGCCGAAGGAAGTATTCGACAGCAAGTACGCCTTCCTCCAGCACTCTGCCCTGCTCTCGTTCGAAGAAATCACGCGCATCGCAAGGATCTTCGTCGGACACGGCGTACGCAAGATTCGCCTGACCGGCGGCGAACCGCTTCTGCGCAAGCATGTCGAGAACCTGATCGGCATGTTGAGCAGCTTGAGGACGCCGGACGGTCAGTCGCTGGATCTGACGCTGACAACCAACGGTTCGCTGCTGGCGAAAAAAGCCCAGGCACTGAAGGACGCTGGCCTGCAGCGCGTGACCGTATCGCTCGACTCGCTCGACGATGCCACCTTCCGGCGCATGAATGACGTCGATTTCCCGGTGTCCGAGGTCTTGCGCGGCATCGAAGCAGCGCACAAGGCCGGGCTCGGCCCGATCAAGATCAACATGGTGGTCAAGGGCGGCATGAACGATCAGGAGATCGTGCCCATGGCAAGGTACTTCAAGGGCTCGCCCTTCATCCTGCGCTTTATCGAATACATGGACGTCGGCGCGAGCAACGGCTGGAAGATGGATGAGGTGATTCCTTCCGCCGAAGTCGTGCGCCGCGTCAGCGCCGAGATGCCGCTGGAGGAAATCGAGCCGAACTATACCGGCGAAACCGCCGAACGCTGGCGCTATGCGGAT
>JAEZVM010000041.1 GCA_023420795.1 Pseudomonadota bacterium | reverse complement strand
TCCAGACGCGCTCCGCGTATTGCAGCAGCTTCGCATGCTTGCTTTCCTTGCGTACCCGTAGCATGCCAGGCAGCACGATTGCCAGCGTCTGCGCATGGTCAAGGCCGTACAATGCTGTCAGCTCGTGACCAACCATGTGCGTCGCCCAGTCCTGCGGCACGCCGGCGCCGATCAGGCCGTTCAGCGCCAATGTGGCGCACCACATGATGTTGGCGCGGGTGTCGTAGTCTTCCGGGTTGGCAAGTGCCTTCGGCCCTTCCTCGATCAGCGTCAGCAGCAGGCTTTCCGCAAAGCGGTCCTGCACCGGCGAGTTCACCGGATAGGTCAGGTACTGTTCTACTACATGGATGAAGGCATCGACCACGCCGTTGCCGATCTGCTTTGCCGGCAGCGAAAAGGTCTTGGTCGGATCGAGAACGGAAAATTTCGGAAACACCAGCCGGCTGGAAAACGCCATCTTTGCCTTCAAGGATTTGCGCGTGATGACCGAGCCGTCATTCATTTCCGAGCCGGTCGCAGGCAGCGTCAGCACGGAACCGAAGGGCAGCGCCTGCGTAATGTTGCGGCCGCGTTTCTCCAGGATGGTCCAGGGATCGCCTTCGAAACAGGCGGCTGCAGCAACGAACTTGGTGCCGTCGATCACAGAGCCGCCACCGACGGCCAGCAGGAAATCGAGCTTTTCCTTGCGTATCAGCTCTACGGCCTGCATCAACGTTTCATAGCTCGGATTGGGTTCAATGCCGGAAAATTCCTGCACATGACGGCCGGCCAGTGCGGCCATGACTTCGTTGAACACGCCGTTGTTCTTGATGCTACCGCCGCCGTACAGCACAAGGACGCGTGCATCAGCGGGGACGATCTTGCTCAGGTCTGCAATACGGCCTTTGCCAAACAAAATCTGCGTGGGATTGTAGAGATCGAAATTCAGCATGGAAATCCTATGTGCAAAGAAAGGGAAAAGTGCGGCCTTACAACGAAATAGAGGCAAGCTTTGTTTCCAAGAGCCTCCATTGTTCTTTTTGATCAAAGTATTGTAATTGCCAATTTGAGCTTTCGCCGGATCGGGACAAGAATGAGGGGATTCCTCTTTTCAGGAGATGTCATGGCGAGCGAAGGCTATCATGAACCCCTCGACCGGCTGTCGGCCCAGACCATGGACATGCATCGTGCGATCCTGTCCCTGATGGAAGAGCTGGAGGCGGTCGATTGGTACAACCAGCGCGTCGATGCCGCTGCCGACCCGGAACTCAAGCGCATACTCGAACACAATCGCGACGAGGAGAAAGAGCATGCTGCGATGGTGCTGGAATGGATACGCCGGCGCGATCCGAAGCTGGACAAAGAACTCCGTGAGGTTTTGTTCAGCGAGGGAGAAATAGCCGAACATCATGATGACGATTAAACGATATCCCTAGCCGTGACTACGACAATCAAAGTAAAACGCGCATATGAACCAGTAGCCGCAGGCGACGGCGCTCGCATTCTGGTGGATCGCTTATGGCCGCGTGGCATCACGAAGGAAAAACTCGAGATCGTCTATTGGGCCAAGAGCGTGTCTCCTTCCAATGAGCTACGCAAATGGTATGGCCACGATCCGGAAAAATGGGATGAATTCCGTAAGCGTTATTTCCGCGAACTCGATGCGAACGCCGAAGGGGTACAGGAATTGATGGAGCACCTCAAGCCAGGCGCCGTGACGCTGCTGTACAGCAGCAAGGAGCATGAGATCAATAATGCAGTGGCGTTGCGTGACTACCTGCAGCCATTGCTCAAGCAGCGCTCCCATAAAGAAAAAGCCCCCGCCTGATACGGCGGAGGCTTTTCATTCCCGGGTGCTGCTATCAGGGAGTGGGCACCAGCGTGAAGTCCGATGTCGCATCAGCAGCGCTGATATCGACATTGGAAGATTGCGTTGCATAGCCGCTTGCCGAAGCCTCGAGCGCATATTTGGCGGCGCTACCCGTGTTGGCGGTAAGCGGAATCGGCAGCGTGCCGAAGGAGCCCAGCAAGGGCGCGACTGTCGGCAATGACAGCGAATACGCGCCGTTGGTCAGATCGGCGGACTTGAATGCAATTTCCACTTTCGGCCCGCTGGGTGCGTATGTCTGTGTTGCACGGATCAGCGCTTGAGCAGCCACCGGGCCTGCAGTGCCGCTCACCGTTCGCACAGAAGAGGTAGGAAGCGCAATTGGCGCGGCATTCGAGCTGACAACCGTGGTGGAGCCAGTCGTGACCGGAACGCCGGTAATCGCTGCGCTTGTGCTGCCATCCGCTGTGGCGACAACCACATAGCCGGTCGAACTCGCCGGCAACGGTGACAGGTTGAACATGCCTTGCGCATTCGGTACGGTGGATTTGACGACCACGCCATCCTGTTGGGCGCTGATAACCGGATTGGTCAGGTTGGCCGGCACGTAGCCGCTGATGCTGCCGCTGGACGCCATCGGAATGACGCCGATCACCGGCTTCAGTGCATAGTTGCCGTTTCCTTTCGTAACAATCGACTTGCAGGCATCGAAGTCGAGCGTCAGGCTGACTTGCGCGTCGGGTGCGATATCAAACGGATGATTGAGCTTGATCCCGCTCTGTATCGCGCTCGGCGTGTCGATCGCCACTTCGGTTGCCGTGTTTTCGACTACGACCGAATTTGATAGCGGAGACGCCGAATCATTCGGTGCGAGAACCAGGCGCATCTGCGTGTAGCGGCCTGCAGGCAACGTGACTTCACCCAGGTTTTCGAGCACGCCGTTGGTCAAGGTCAGCAGGTCGATTTTCTTCGAGGGATTCAGCACGATCTCATGCCAGCCCGCTGCGTTTTCTCCTGCATCGGACGACTGATGCACGCGGACCTTTGTGACGGTGACATTGACTTTCTCAAAGCCGCATGACGGAGCATCGGTCAACGAAACCTGCAGCGTACCCTGTGAGCTGCCTCCACCTCCACCGCCGCCGCAGGCGGCAAGCAACGCAGTCAGGCCGACTGCGGAAGACAGGCAAATTTTCTGTAGATTGGGTTTGAAGTGCATGAGGGCTCCTTGTTCAGATCAGATGCCATGCGCTGCCGGCAGGCATCATCAAGAAGCACTGTAATTAATCGCAAAAATATTGAGAAGGAATTCTGTGTAAAGAATTGTTATCGGGAATGGGGGAGCTTGGATCTTATCCCAGCGTCCCGGTAATGGGCAGCGAAATTCTCACCCGTAGGCCACCGCCTTGTTTGTTGGAGAGCTTGAGCGAGCCGTGATGGCGCTTGACAATGCGTTCAACAATGGCAAGGCCGAGCCCGGCACCATTGGCCTGTCCGCGTGCCTGATCGAGGCGCGTGAACGGCCTTAACAATCGCTCGATCTCAGTCTCAGGCACGCCCGCGCCGCGATCGGAAATGTCGATGATCGCCTGGTTGCCTTCGATCTTGCCGCCGATATCGAGATGCGTTGTACCGGTATCGGCCGACTTGCCATAGCGCCGCGCGTTTTCAACCAGATTGGCGAGCACGCGCTTGAGCTCTGTCGCGTTGCCGAACACATTGACGTTGCTTGCGATATTCGTGCTGACCTGCATTCCGTTCAAACGGCCGGCTTCATGAGCGCATTCTCTGAGCAGGGCGCTCAGATCGACGCTTCCAACCTGCGCCTTGTCGGTCGGTTTGGCGTATTCGAGGAACTGGCCTATGATCGCGTCCATCTGGGCCAGATCGGACTGCATTCCCTGCCGTGCATCGTCCGGCAGTTTCGCCATTTCGACTTCGAGTTGCATGCGCGCCAGCGGCGTGCGCAGGTCATGTGAAATGCCCGCCAGGATGATCGCGCGGTCCGATTCGATGCGGTTGAGATCCGCGACCATCTGGTTGAAGCTGCGATTGGCTTCCCTGATTTCGGTCGGCCCTTTTTCGGGCAGCGGATCGGGCTGCTGGCCGCGCGCAATCGCCCGGGTCGCCGAGGTGATTCGGGCCAGCGGCTGGTTGATCAGCCGGGATATGAATACCGCGCCCAGCAGCGACAGGATCATCGCCGCCGTGCCCCAGCCCAGCCACTGAATGTTCGAGACACGTTCGATCCTTTCCCGATCGAGCCGCAGCCAGTACTCGTCCTCTTCGATCATGAAGCTGACCCAGAATCCCGCCACGTCGTTGACGCTGCCGGCAAACTTCGTGTCCTCGCCGAGCCGGGCCTTGACATCGGCTTCCACCAGAGTCATCAGCTCGCTCTTCGGAGGTGGAATGACGATGTCGGTGGATTCCAGCGGATAAATGCGGATACCCTCATTGCTGGCAAGGTCGAACAGCAACTCGCGCCGCATGTCGGAAGCGGAATGCGTGAGTGCAGCGCGGGTGATGGTGACGATCGAGATGATCTGCGCCGCCATCTGCTGCGCACGCGGTGTGCGTTCCACCACGCGGAAGCTCGTGACCCATGCCAGGATGCTTGCGGTGATAAGGAAGGCAAGCAGGAAGAAGGTGCGCCAGAACAGGCCGCTGGTCAGCCAGTTGAGTCGGGATCCGAGAAATGCGATCAAGTCGGGGGTGCCTCAGTCTCAGCGCGGCTGGCCTTCCGGGATGAACACATAGCCCAGGCCCCAGACTGTCTGAATGTAGATTGGATTGGACGGATCTGGCTCGATCAGCTTGCGCAGGCGCGAGATCTGTACATCGAGACTGCGGTCGAACACTTCATATTCGCGTCCGCGCGCTAGCTCCATCAGCTTTTCGCGCGACAACGGCTGGCGTGCATGGCGGGCGAATACCTTGAGAACCGAGAATTCACCGGTCGTCAGCGAGATGGTTTCGCCGTTCTTCTTCAGAATACGGGTGCCGAGATCGAGGATGAAATCGCCGAACTGGAAGGTTTGCGGCGTCTCGGATGGAGCGCCCGGAATTTCGTCCGGCCCTTTGCGGCGCAGGACTGCATTGATGCGGGCAACCAGCTCGCGAGGATTGAAGGGCTTGGGCAGATAATCGTCCGCACCCATTTCGAGTCCGACGATGCGATCGACGTCTTCGCCTTTTGCGGTCAGCATGATGATCGGCGTCTGGTCGCCGGCGCCGCGCAGCCGTCTGCAAATCGAAAGACCGTCCTCGCCGGGAAGCATGAGGTCTAGCACCAGCAGGTCGTAGCGCTCGCGAATCCACAGCTTGTTCATCGCCTGCGCGTTTTCGGCAGTGACGACATTGAAGCCCTGTTCGGCGAGATAGCGGCGCAGCAGGTCGCGCAGGCGCAGGTCGTCATCGACCACCAGTATTTTTGCCTGAGGGCCGTTCGAGGCTTGGGAAGGAGCGTTTGCAGTCTGATTGGGTGTATTCATGGCGCTATGGTAACGTCAGAAAACCGGGGCTCAAAATCTGTGTCGTAAGGCATTACAAAGTGTTACACACTTTACCGAAATCAGGTTACCGCCTATAGGGTCGAAGCATACACTTGATCATCATCGTTGAACGTGGCCAGTCTGACAAGCGATCCTGTTCCTGCAAAATTGGAGGATACGCATTCGGTATGGCAGCAGGGCGGTTTCCAGTTTAGACATGCGACTCAGACACATCGGCATCTTCCTTCTGTTGGTTCTCGGTATGGCAAATACGTTTGCCGGACCGGCCGGGTATCGTGGTGAGAGTTTCAATGCCGTACGCACCTATCAGATGCAAGGCTTCACATTTGATCGCGGCGAACGGCGCGCTATGCCGCAGTCCGATCGGGAGACTGGCCGCCGTGACAATCGTGACCACGCTTTTCCCGATAGCAGCGGCTACGGTGCGCAAGGGGAAGCTGCTCCTCCTCCGGATAACATGCGCAAGCAGGGCAGGCTTTCACCCGAGGAGCGCCGTGCATTGCGCCGCCAGATCGACGAAGCCGGCAACGACATTTACAGGCCGAAGCGCTGACAGCGAAGCAGGTATTCCGTCGATATCCGTTCAGGCTTGTTCAGGCTTCTTAACGCGCCGCCTCGCGGCGATATCAGCGGTCAGCTTCCCAAGCAGCTTGTATAGTGCGCCATGCCGTTCGTCCCATGCGTTCACCGCGCGGTACTGCCTGACAGCGGTTGCAATGTCGCCGCGTGCGATCGGGCCAGTCAGCGCATCGGTCGGCCCCAGCCGGAAGACATTGTCCACCGTGCCCAGCACAAGCGGCTCCATTAACCGGCGTGCCATCTCCTGTGGTATCCCGGCTTTCATGTAGGCCTGTTCCGCTACATCCAGCAAAGTTACCAGATAGTTTGACGCGAAGACTGCGGCGGCGTGATAGACGCTTTTGAACTCGGCATCGACAGGTACCATCTGCGCGCTGATTGCGGCAAACGCGTCGTTCAGCAGACGGACAGCACCCGAATCGCCTTCAATACCGCAGAACGTTCCGGCAAAGATGCTTGCCGCCTGTTCCGGATCGGCAAAGCTGCGGATAGGATGGACGCTGGCGATTTCGGCACCGTACTCCTTCGCAGGGTTCAGTTCGGTCGAGAGCAGCGCACCGCTGCAATGAAATACGATGTTGCCGGCGGAAAGAAGGCCAGCGCGCGTTAGGGCCACGACGCATTCAGCGATCTGATTATCTGGCGTCGTGATCATGGTGATGTCCGCGGGACGCAGTTCCTCGTATGAGGCAACGGCCTTGCCGACACGCATGAACGCGACTGCGCGCTCGGCGCTGTGCAGCGATCGGTTCAGTACATCCTGCACGACGAATGTTCCGCTTGCAGCCCAGAGCCGGCCGAGGACCCTACCTACATTGCCGCAGCCGATGATGTTCAGTGTCTTGCTCACGTATTTGTATTCCTTGCGCGCCATTCGCGCTCCAGCAGGGAGTAGCAGTTCAGGTCATGGAATCTGGAGCCCCAGAATGCCTGCTCCCGGTGAACGCCTTCGAAGCGGAACCCAAGGCGCGTCGCAATGCCGATTGATGCGAGGTTGTCCGGATGGGTCTCGGCCTGTATCCGGTGCAGATGCATCATGTTGAAACCGTAATCGAGCACTGCAGTGAGCGCTTCCCGCATATAGCCGTGGCCGTGGCAGGAACGCAGAATTTCGTAGCCGATCACGCAGTTGCGCCAGCTCTTGTTCCAGCGGAACAGGCCGCAGGTGCCGATCAGCTGCCTGTCCTCGCGCCGCTCCAGCCCCCAGCGAAAGCCGGTGCCCGCATGGAACCAGCCAGCGAAGAGTTCGGCAAGCTGCTCTGCCTGATACAAGTCAGTGACCGGGTCCACTCCGTACCAACGCATCCATTCAATGTCGGAATGGATCGCAAACAGCGCCGATGCATCCGACGGCAGAATTTGCCTGAGATGCAGCCGCGGCGTATGGAGATGAGGAAAGGATCTGGTCATCGGGCTCCGGCATTGCGCCCGGAAGGCGAAACGGATGAATTCAATCCCGGAATTTTACTGCCGGGCCGGTTGCCCAGTATGTTCCTTCAGTCGCATGGGTTTTCTGCTTCGCCATCCCGCGCGCTTTGAACAGCGGATGGTCGATCGCTTCATCGGCGCGCAGGATCGGTGTGACGCAGCAGTCGGTGGTACTGAATTTCTCGGTCCATTCCGTCAGGGTTTTCTGCTTGAAGATGGCATCCAGTTCCGCCTTGACGGCCATGGCATCATCGCCGCCTACCTGCTGGCCGAGGCTCCAGTGCCTTGTCTTCAGGTCCGGGCGGTCGAGCACATCGCAGCAGCCTTCCCAGAATTTCAATTCCAGCGAGCCGACCGCCATGAAACGGCCATCACTGGTGCGATAAACGTTGTAGCAGGGTACGCCCCCTGTCAGCAGGTCGCGCCGCGGTACGGCGGGCTTGCCGAAGTTGTTGACCGCCACCAGCGGCATGATGTTGTGCGCGAACACGGCGTCGGTCATCGACACATCGACGAAGCGGCCTTGCCCGCTTGTCCTCGTGCCGATCAGGGCGGCAAGAATGCCTTGCGCAGCAGCCTGTGCGCCGCCGAGCAGATCGCCTATCTGCAGGTTGGGCAGGGCGGGGATGCCGTCCGGCCCCACGTTCTGTTCCAGCATGCCGGCCATGCCGACGTAATTGATGTCGTGGCCTGCGAGCTGCGCGAACGGCCCGTCCTGGCCGTAGCCGGAAATCGCGCACATCACCAGCCGCGGATTGCGTTCCTTCAACGTCTTCCAGCCGATCCCGAGTTTGTCCATCACTCCGGGGCGGAAGCTTTCAACGACGACATCGGCTGTCTCGACCATCTTCAGGAAGTCATCGCGATCCGCCGCATTCTTCAGGTCCAGCCGGATGCCCTGCTTGTCGCGATTGACCGCGACGAAGAACTGCGACACTTCCTTGCGCACCGGACCCATGGTACGTGCATAGTCGCCGGCGCCCGGGTCCTCGATCTTGATCACTTCGGCGCCCATGTCGGCAAGATGCATGGTGGCGACCGGTCCTGGCAGCAGCCGGGTAAGGTCGAGGACGCGAATGCCGTTCAGCGGTT
>JAEZVM010000271.1 GCA_023420795.1 Pseudomonadota bacterium | reverse complement strand
TGTTCCAGCGCGGCTTGCCAGCGCTCCTCGGCTGCGGACGGCGACAATTGCATCGAGGGAAGCAAGACCTCGGTCAGCTCATCGAACAAGGTCAGCAGCAACTGCGCCAGCGGCAGCAGGTCGGTGTTGCGGCGCGCGCTAAACAGTTTCTTCAGCCACCCGTGCTGCCGCAGCTCTGCATACAGAGACATCATCCGTTCGCTATGAGAAGCGGTGATGACGTCGTCGGGCGGCAGCATCGTCAGCCAGGCTTGCAGCGTAGTAATCCGAGGCGGTATGAACGGCTGCTTCAGGCGCGCCGCCAATGCCGCCTTCAAATGCTGGGCATGGGCAAATCCCGGCACCAGTACCCGCGCGCCGGAAAAGTCCTGCAGCTTCGGATCGACCTGCGCCAGCGGCCCCTGCTCCAGCAGGGCCTGCGCAAGCTCCGTCCAGAAAGCAGACGAGGGCGGGATCAGCAAGGGGCTGTGCAGCATGTGGGCCTGAAGACTGGGAAGTGAGTGGGAAGCGTTCGACAGCGACTGTTGGCATGGTGCCAATTACATACATCTCTGCAGGCATTTTATGCGAGACCGGAAAAATTCGGCCAACGAGCTACACTTTTCAGGAAAATAGGTTATGATTTACCAACATCCCGCCGCACTGCGTCTTCGCGCCCTCTCAACAAACTTGAACCCGCGCACGACGTTTCCACTTGCTTACTGCAATCTCGGACAGATCGTTCACGAACCCGGGCAAAAACAGCAAGTCTGCAGGCGCCACAATATTTATACCCCTTTTGTGTTTTGAACCCCTCTTGCAGAGGACACCATGAGCGAAAACATTAAATACATCACCGATGCATCCTTCGATTCGGATGTGCTGAAATCCGACAAGCCGGTACTGGTTGACTTCTGGGCGGAATGGTGCGGCCCCTGCAAGATGATTGCGCCGATCCTGGAAGAGGTTGCCAAGGAATACGACGGCAAGATCCAGATCGCCAAGATGGACGTCGATGCCAACCAGGCCATTCCGGCCAAGTTCGGCATTCGCGGCATCCCGACGCTGATCCTGTTCAAGAACGGCGTACCGGCCGCACAGAAAGTGGGTGCGATGGCAAAAGGCCAGCTCACCGCATTCATCGACAGCAATATTTAACTAATCCAGCGCGGCGGTGCGTCCGTACCGTCGCTTTCATTTTTAACCACCCCGCAGTTCCCTCCCCCACCTTGTCTTCCCATCACGGGACATCCACTATGCATTTATCTGAACTCAAGGCGCTCCACGTCTCGGCCCTTTTGGAAATGGCTATCAGCCTCGAAATCGAGAACGCCGCACGCTTGCGCAAACAGGAACTGATGTTCGCGATCCTGAAGAAGCGCGCAAAAGCAGGCGAACAGATCTTCGGCGACGGCGCACTCGAAGTGCTGCCCGACGGTTTCGGCTTCCTGCGCTCGCCCGACGCCAGCTACATGGCATCGACCGACGACATTTACATCTCGCCCTCGCAGATCCGCCGCTTCAACCTGCATACCGGCGATTCGATCGAAGGCGAAGTCCGCACCCCGAAGGACGGCGAACGCTACTTTGCATTGGTGAAGGTGGACAAGGTCAACGGCGAACCGCCGGAGGCATCCAAGCACCGTATCCTGTTCGAAAACCTGACGCCGCTGCACCCGAACAAGCTGCTGCACCTCGAACGCGAGATGCGCGGCGAGGAAAACATCACCGGCCGCATCATCGACATGATCGCGCCGATCGGCAAGGGCCAGCGCGGCCTGCTGGTCGCGTCGCCGAAGTCCGGCAAAACTGTGATGCTGCAGCATATCGCGCACTCGATCACGACCAACCATCCGGATACGACGCTAATCGTTCTGCTAATCGACGAGCGCCCGGAAGAAGTGACGGAAATGCAGCGCTCGGTGCGCGGCGAAGTGGTTGCTTCCACGTTCGACGAACCGGCCACGCGCCACGTGCAGGTCGCGGAAATGGTGCTGGAAAAGGCCAAGCGTCTGGTCGAAATGAAGCGCGACGTGGTGATCCTGCTCGACTCGATTACGCGTCTCGCGCGCGCCTACAACACCGTGATCCCGGCGTCCGGCAAGGTGCTGACCGGTGGTGTCGATGCCAACGCACTGCAGCGCCCGAAGCGCTTCTTCGGCGCAGCGCGCAACGTCGAGGAAGGCGGCTCGCTGACCATCATCGCTACTGCGCTGATCGAAACCGGCAGCCGCATGGATGACGTGATCTATGAAGAATTCAAGGGCACCGGCAACATGGAAGTGCATCTCGAACGCCGCTTGGCCGAGAAGCGCGTCTATCCGGCGATCAACCTGAACAAGTCTGGCACCCGCCGCGAGGAACTGCTGATCAAGCCGGACCAGTTGCAGAAGATCTGGATCCTGCGCAAGCTCCTGTACGGCATGGACGAGATCGAGGCGATGGAGTTCATTCTCGACAAGATGAAATCGACCAAGAACAATGCGGAGTTCTTCGAGATGATGCGGCGTGGCGGGGGCTGATTTTCTTCGCCGGAAAAGAAAGAGCGCATGGAATCCATGCGCTCTTTTGCTTTGGGCATGCGTCTTTCGCAAGGTTCTGATTTCATTGTATAATCTTCGGCTTTCACCACCGGCAAGTGACCGGCAATCGGGTCAAGAAGCAGCGCGACCGACGAAGTGCCGATTGGCTACCAAACCATTCAGAGGAAAACATGAAAGAAGGCATTCACCCCGATTACCGCGAAGTCGTGTTCCAGGACATGTCCAACGACTTCAAATTCATCACCCGTTCGACCATCCAGACCCGCGAAACCATCAATTTCGAAGGCAAGGACTACCCGCTGGTGAAGCTGGAAGTGACCGCGGAATCGCACCCGTTCTACACCGGCAAGCACAAGATCGTCGATACCGCCGGCCGCGTGGAAAAGTTCCGCCAGAAGTTCGGCAATCGCGGCTCCAAGACAAGCGCGGCCTGATCCGGGCGCTTCGTATCGAAAAGGCAGCTGCGGCTGCCTTTTTTATTTATCTGCCGGCGTGCCCCTTGCTTTTGCGGCACAATATCGCCGACCTCAATAAGAACAATTCCCGCTTCCCTCCGACATGAAGCCTGTCCGCCTCCCCGCCTCCGCCACGAACGCACTTCCACGCTGGGTCCTCTTCTCGCTTTGCCTGCTGTATATCCTGCCCGGCCTGATCGGCCGCGACCCGTGGAAGAGCGATGATGCCGCGGGATTCGGCATCATGTGGACGATGGCGCAGGGAGGCCTGGAAGACTGGCTGTGGCCGCATATCGTCGGGATGCCGATGGCCGAGAAAGGCCCGCTCGCGTTCTGGATCGGCGCCATCTGCATCAAGCTGTTCGGCTGGCTGCTGGGCGACCCGCTGGCAGCACGCATCGCGACTGTCGGCTTCTTCCTGCTCGGTTCGCTCGCAGTCTGGTACACCACTTACCTGCTTGGCCGGCGCCCGGAAGCGCAGCCGCTGCGGCTGGCCTTCGGCGGACAGCCGGAACCCAGCGACTACGGCCGTACGCTGGCCGACGGCGCGCTGCTGATCTATCTCGGCTGCATGGGCCTGCTGATGCACAGCCACAGCACTAGCGCAGAAGCACTGCAGGTATCGCTGGTCGCTCTTTCCCTGTATGGCGCAACCCGCCTGTTCGAATCGCATTCGCTGCGTTCCGCCACCTTGCTCGGCCTGTCGCTCGGCCTTCTGGTCTTGACGCGCGGCTGGGTCGTGCCGCTCTCTCTATGGCTCGGATTACTGGTGATGTCGTCGTTCCGCGAACGGTCCCTGCTGTCCCGGCTGATTCTCGTCGCGCTGCCGATTGCGCTGATCGTGGCAAGCACCTGGCTGATTGCGAACCGCATGGTACGCCCCTTCAACAGCTCCCCATATGACGCATGGATGCTGTGGAACTACAACCAGATCGACCTGCCCTCGTGGGCCGCGTTGAAAAACCTGCTGAAGAACGGCATCTGGTCCACATGGCCGGCCTGGCCTTTTGCCGGCTGGGCGGTGTATGCGTGGCGTCGCCAATATCAGGCTCCACACATCGTACTGCCACTAACCTTCGTAATCGCATCGCTCGTACGTGCGCTGTTCCATGGCCATCCGGACGAGGCAAGTCTGCTGGTCTTCCTGCCTCCGCTGGCGATTCTGGCGGCCTTCGGCCTGCCGACCATGAAGCGCGGAGCAATCAATGCGGTGGACTGGTTCTCGGTGATGACGCTGACATCCTGCGCGGTGTTCATCTGGCTCGGCTGGATTGCAAAGCAGACCGGATGGCCGGCGCAGCTTGCAAAGAATGCATTCAAGCTGGCGCCCGGTTTTAAGCCGGAGTTTAATCTGATTGCATTCGTCGCCGCCGCATTTGCCTCGATCGGCTGGTTCCTGCTGGTGAAGTGGCGTGTGTCGCGCCAGCCCTCAGTGCTGTGGCGCGCGGTGGTGCTGTCCTCGGGTGGCGTCATCCTCTGCTGGCTGCTGCTAACGACACTGTGGATGCCTTGGATTAACTACGGAAAGAGCTACGCAGGCGTGGCAAGACAGTTATCGGAAAAACTTCCCTCTGGCGACTACTGCGTCGAAACCAATGTCGGCTCTGCGCAGCGCGCTTCATTCGCCTATTTCGGCGGCGTGCCGTTTGCCCACTTCGACGACGGCAATTGCCGCTTCCTGCTGCTGCAGGATAACCGGCGCGGCAAGGACGATGTGGAAACACTGCGTCGCACCGGGGACAAATGGCGCCTGCTCTGGGAAGGCCGACGGCCATCCGATCGCCATGAGCGTTACCGCCTATATCAACGGCTGAATTGAAAGAAGCAAACCATACTCTCCGCATCGCGGCACTCGCGTGGCCGATACTGATCGGGCAACTGGCGGTCATTGCCAACGGCGTGATCGATACCGCGATGACCTCGCGCTTCTCGGCAACCGACCTGGCGGCGCTGGCGCTCGGCTCCTCGATCTACATCAGCATCTTCGTCGGATTGAACGGCGTGCTGGCGGCAATGTCGCCGATCATCGGCCAGTTGTACGGCGGGGAGCGCTATGGCGTAATCGGCGCCGAGCTCAAGCAGGGTGCGTGGCTGGCGATATTCCTGACGATCATCGGCTGCCTGGTGCTGCTGTTTCCGCAGCCGCTGCTGTCGCTCGCCCATGCGCCGGTCGAGCTTGAACACAAGGCGGTACTGTATCTGCAGCTATTGGCACTGGCGCTTCCGGCAACCCTCGGATTCCGCTTCTATGCATCGCTGAACACCGCGATCGGACGGCCGAAGATGGTAATGGCGCTGCAGATTGCCGCCCTGGCGCTGAAACTGCCGCTCAACGCACTGTTCATCTTCGGCGGATTCGGCATACCGGCGATGGGAGGACCGGGCTGCGCGCTCGCAACCGCCGTCATCGCGTGGATCATGTTCATCATCAGCCTTGTCATCCTGCGCAAAGGTCCGTCATACCGGATTTTTAAGCTGTTCGGCAGCGGCTTTGTCACGCCGAAATGGAGCTCGCTGCGTGACCTCCTGAAGCTCGGCATCCCGATGGGCCTGAGCTATCTGATCGAAGTGACCGCCTTCGCGTTCATGGCGCTGTTCATCGCCAGGCTGGGCGCAACCGCAGTGGCTGGCCACCAGATCACCGCCAATTTCGGCACGGTGCTTTACATGCTGCCGCTGGCGATCGCCAGCGCAACCGGCACGCTGGTCGCGCAAGCAATCGGTGGTCAGCAACTGGATATCGCGCGCCGCATCGGTTCCGCCGGCATCCGGCTCGCGGTAATTTCGTCAGTCACAATCGGCGGCATCGTCTGGCTCGCGCGCGACCTCATCGTCCGCGCCTACACACCCGATCCGACAATCATCGCGGCAGCACTGCCGCTGTTCGTGTTCATCGCCTTCTACCAGCTGTTCGACTCGCTCCAGGTAACCACCGCGTTCGTGCTGCGCGCCTACAAGGTGGCGGTAGTCCCGACACTGATGTACGCGCTCGCGCTATGGGGTATCGGCCTAGGCGGCGGCTATGTGCTGGGGCTCGACCCGTGG
>JAEZVM010000247.1 GCA_023420795.1 Pseudomonadota bacterium | reverse complement strand
GCCATCATCATTGGCGTGGTTTTATTGGGTGATTCGGCGTCGATGTAAGCGGACTTATCCAGCAGTATGCGGACGATTTCATTGTTGCCGATGGCTGCGGCGTAATGCAGCGGCGTCCAGCCTTTCTTGTTCACTTCAGCGCCTTTTGCCAGCAGCGCTTCTACTGCCGAACGATTGCCGTTGTAGCAGGCGATCATCAGTGCGTTGTCACCATTGCGTGCCTGCGCGTTCAGATCAACGCCGTTCCCATTCAGTAGAACTTCGAACACATCCATCGACTTTTCGCGCAATGCGAGGATCAGGCCCGTGTCGCCGCGCTCGGGCTCGATGGTGTTCGGATCGAAACCGCGCGCCAGAAGGGACTTTACCGTCTTGTCGTCGTTGATTTTTACGGCACGAAAATAATCGTCATATGCTCCGGCGTGCGCCACCCCCGGCAACCACGCAGGGATCGCCGCAACGGCAATCGCGCCGACGAACCTTCTACGAAGGAGGGAAACCTGCGTGCCGCTCATGTGCGCCCGATCCTGAAAAGGTTGAAGAAATTATCCGTGGTCTGCTGCGCGACGCGCTCCAACGGGATGCCTTTCAGATCGGCGAGGAATTCGGCGACATGCCGCACGAACCCCGGCTCGTTCATCTTGCCGCGGTAAGGCACCGGCGCGAGATACGGCGAATCGGTTTCGATCAGCATGCGCTCCAGCGGGACCGCTCGGGCAACCGCCTGCAATTCCTTCGCGTTCTTGAAGGTGACGATGCCAGAAAACGAGATGTAGAACCCCATATCCATCGCGGCTTCGGCGACTTGCAGCGATTCGGTAAAGCAGTGCATCACGCCGCCTGCACCGCCCGCACTAGTGCCGGCGCCCTCTTCTTGCATGATGCGGATCGTGTCTTCGGAAGCTGCGCGGGTATGGATGATCAGCGGCTTGCCGGTGGCACGCGACGCACGGATATGCGTGCGAAAGCGCTCGCGCTGCCATTCCAGATCGCCTTCCAGCCGGTAGTAGTCGAGCCCGGTCTCACCGATGCCGACGATTTTCGGGTGGTTCGACAGGCGGATCAGATCGTCCACGCTCGGTTCCGGCGTATCTTCATAATCGGGATGCACGCCGACCGATGCATAGATGTGCGGATATTTTTCTGCCAGCTTCAGCACGCGGGGAAAATCCGGCAGATCGACGGAGATGCACAGCGCGTGGCTGACGCGGTTCTCGTCCATCTTCGCAAAGATTTCCGGCAAACGGGCGGCCAGTTCCGGAAAGTCGATATGGCAATGTGAATCGATAAACATGCGAGGCATTTTACGCCGTCGGGCGTATTTCAGTATTGAGCAGGAATGATGCGATGGAACGCCGCTCGGGTCAGGCTACGCGCTTGCCGACAATAACGAGGTCGCGTTCGATGCCGTCGAGGGTCGCTACCCGCGGCATGTTGGCCCAGCGTTCGAAACCGAAGGCGGCGAACAGTTTCAGGCTCGGCAGGTTATGGCCGAAGATAAAGCCGAGCAAGGTATGCACGCCGATTCGCGGCGCGAACTCGATAGCCTGCTGCAGGAAATAACGCCCCAATCCCTTGCCGCGGGCGCGCTCATCGAGATAGATCGACAGTTCCGCCGTACCGGAATAGGCAGGGCGACCGTAAAAGTTGGAATACGACAGCCAGCCGATTACCTGCTCATCCTGCTCGACCACCCATAGCGGGCGTTTGTCCGGTGCATGGTCGGCAAACCAGACGTGGCGCGATTCCACCGTGATCGGCTCAGTATCAGCTGTCACCTGACGGGACGGAACGGTACGGTTATAAATGGCAACGATGGCGGGCAGATCGTCGAAACGGGCAAGACGGTGCGAATACTGCATGAATGAAATTACAAGGTATGCGTGGCGCGCGAGGAACGGAGGGCGGCACCGAGCAACTCTTCGATGCGAAGTTTGACGCGCTGTCCGCTTTCGTCGGATGAAAAATGCACGCCGATGCCCTGCGCCTTGCTGTTGTTGGCACCGGCCGGCGTTACCCAGGCGATCTTGCCGGCGATCGGGTACTTGGTGGGATCGTCCATCAGCGTCAGGATGAGATAGATCTCGTCACCGACTTTATACGGTTTGTTGGTCGGCACGAAGATGCCGCCATTGTTCAGGAAGGGCATGTACGCCGCATACAGCGCCGCTTTTTCCTTGATCGGCAAGGACAGGACCGAAGGACGGGCAACAGCGGCGCCACCGCCGGCAGCCGGCTGCATGTTCACGTTCAATTCGGCCATGATTGTCCTCCCGGGTTATCTATTGCTTTGCAGGGAATATGGAAGCGTAATCCAGCAGCATATCTTCAATAAAAAGCCGTGCCGACAGCGGATGATCCGCGACCGCGCGCCGGTCCTTGATCGTCTTCAGCGCATGCAGCAGATCCCTGACTTGCGCCTGCTGAGCAAGCGCGGCCAGCTCCTTTCGGTACCGCGGATAATACCGGATTCTGCCCGAAAGTTTGAGTGAAAACACGTCATACAACCAGCGCTGCTGCCATGCGACGAGATCCGCCACCGGTATTTTCTGCAGCTTTTCAGCCGTCTTCAGCGCTCCTTCCACACCCGGCCTGGCTAGCGTGCGCAGGAATTCATCCATTGTTTCGCGCACATCGGTCTGCGCCATTGTCTGGGCGGCAAGCGGGGCTCCGCCTTGCTCCGCCAGCCAGACATCAGCATCGCTCACACCCTGCGCCTGCAGCCAGGCTATTGCCTCCTCCTGTAACGGCATCGCCAGCGCAAACTTTCGGCAACGCGAAAGAATTGTCGGCAGCAGGCGATCGAGGCTGTTGGAAACCAGCAGGAAAACGGTATTCGGCGGCGGTTCCTCAAGCGTTTTCAGCAGTGCATTCGCGGCGGCGGTATTCAGCGCTTCCGCCGGATACAGCAGGATTACCCGCATGCCCTGCCGGTGCGTGGAGACGTTCATGAAGTCGGCCAGCGCCCGGATCTGGTCGATCTTGATTTCCTTCGATGGTGTCTTGGTCGCCTTGCCGCTTTTTTTGCCCTCAGCCGGCTCGCCACTCTCTTCGCTTTCCGCGACATCGCCGTCTTCCAGCGCCTCCGGCCGCACGCGCCGATAGTCGGGATGACTGTACTGGATAAACCAGCCGCAGGAGCCGCATTGGCCACAGGGCTCACCGTCAGGCAGCGGCGCTTCGCACAGCAGTGCTTGCGCAAACCGTTCGGCAAAAGCGGTCTTGCCTATGCCTTCCGGCCCGTGAAACAAAATGGCGTGCGGCAAGCGCTCGCGCAGCTGCTGAAGCTGCTGCCATGCTGTTGTCTGCCAGGGATAAAGAGCGGCGCTCATGAAAATTTGATAAGACGAGTCAAAGGGCTGCGACTATTTTTCCAAGCTCGGCCTGAATCTCGGCGATGGGGCGCGTCGAGTCGATCACGCG
>JAEZVM010000232.1 GCA_023420795.1 Pseudomonadota bacterium | reverse complement strand
TCCAGGGTACCGACCATTTTGATCGCGTCGAGCGGATAGTTTTCCAGCGGCTCCTTGCGGCGCTCGAGGTCGGGCTTGATCTTGCTGGTGGAATTGGCAGCCAGCTTTGCGAGCGCTACCGAAAGCTTGACCGGGCTGAACGGATCGACCTCTTCCTTGGCAGCATAGGAAAAAGGCGTGAATGTCTTCGGCTCCGAAATTTTTTGTACGGAGACCGGCGTCTGCTGCCTTACTTCGTTCATCCATTGCTGGACTTCCGGTACGCCGCCGTCACCGCATCCTGCCAAAGCCAGTAGCCCGGCTGCTGCGGCAGCATGTGTCACGCGAAACATTCTCATTTTTTCGCCCCCTTCCCTTTCGCACCCTTTGCCGCCTTGCGTTGTGCGGCGACTTCCTCACTGTCGAGATAGCGGAAGGTCTTGGCAACGGCATCCAGCGTAAGCCCGCCATCCTTGGGCGAAGCGGTGAGGTTGAGATTATTCAGCGTCACGATGCGCGGCAGATTGGCGATATCGCTGGTGAAGGAACCAACGTCGTGATAGTTGCCGGTAATCCTGATCGAGATCGGCAGCTCCGCGTAATAGTCCTTCACCACGACCTGCCCCGGTTTGAACAGTTCGAATTGCAGGCCACGGCCCAGGCCGGCCTGGTTGATGTCGGACAGCAGCGCATCCATCTCTGCCTTGCTCGGCAGCTGCTTTTCCAGCGTCGCGACGTACTCGCCCACCTGCTCCTTCTGCTTGCGCAGGCTTTCGAGATTGATCGCCTGCCGGATCTTGGTCTTGTACGCTTCCCTCAGCTGTATTTCTTCCTGTTCGCCGGCATCGAGTTCCTCCTGCTGGCTGCTCAGATACAGGAACCATCCCAGCCCGACCACCCCGAGCAGCGTGCCGAGTCCGCACGCCATGCGCGGGATAAGCGGCCACTGCCCCGGATCCCTGCCGTTCAGGCCGCGAAACTGGGCGGCTACCGACTGTCCGACTTTTTTCAGATCTGCCATAGTGCGTCTCTCACATCAGGACTTCTTTGCTGCGGCATCGGCCGCAGCCTGCGCTGCCTGTTCCTTGTCGCGCGGGCGCTTGATGCCGACATTGACGGTGAACTCGAACACCTTCTTCGAATCCTTGCCTTGCCCCAGCGCGGCCGAACGGATCTCGATCAGGTCCGGGCGTTCCAGCCATGGCGAGTTGTTGCCGAGATTGCGCAGCAGTTCGGAGACCCGCTCGTTCGATTGCGCATAACCGTTGAGCACGACACGCTGATTCTCCTGCTTGAAAGAGCGCAGATAAACGCCTTCCGGCATTTGCCTGACCAGCTCGTCCATCAGGTAAACCGGCTGATTGCGATCGCTCTGCAAGTCTTCGACCGCCTGCTGACGCGCCTTGAGCGCTTCGATTTCCTGCTTCAGCGTCGAAATTTCCTTGATCTGTTCGTCGAGCTTTGCGTTTTCCGCCTTGATGAAATCATTGCGCTGGGTCTGGTTGGCGATCTGCGTCGCGATGAAGCCACCGACCGCCATCACGATCGCGCCCCCCATCAGTGCGGACAGTGCCAGCAGCCGCACGAAGGCTGCCTTGCGCTGCTTGCGTTTTTCCTCGCGGTGAGGAAGGAGGTTAATCCGGATCATCTCAGTCAAACCTCCGCATCGCTAATCCACATGCCACCAGATAGGATGGCGCTTCCGCGCGCAACTGCTTTTCACGCACATTGGGCGCCACCTGCATGCCCTTGAAGGGGCTGACGACGGAAGTGGAAATCTTGGTCCGCTCCGCGATCAGTTCGACCAGGCCGGGAATGACCGCGCAGCCGCCGGCCAGGAAGATCTGGTCGATGCGGGTATATGGCGTGGAAGTGTAGAAGAACTGAATGGCGCGGGTGACTTCTAGCGCTGCACTGTCGAGGAATGGCTCCAGCAGTTCGCGCTCGTAACCGTCCGGCAGGTCGCCAGTCCGCTTCTTCGTCTCGGCGTCCTCGAAAGTCAGGCCGTAGGTGCGGACAATATCCTGCGTCAGCTGGTTGCCGCCGAACGGCTGTTCGCGTTCGTAAATGGTCTGGCCGTCCAGCAGTACCGACACATGGGTGACCAGTGCGCCGATCTGGAACAGGGCGACGATCTGCCCCTGCGCGCCATTGGGCAACTGCGCGGTAACCCGGTCGATCGCCGCGCGCGCCGCATAGGATTCGATATCCATTACCTGCGGCTTCAGACCAGCCGCTTCCGCGACTGCCACCCGGTCCTCGACCTTTTCCTTGCGCGTGGCGGCAATCAGCACTTCCACATCTTCCGGCGCATTCTGCGCCGGGCCGATCACATCGAAATCCAGGCTCACCTCGTCCAGCGCAAAGGGAATGTACTGGTTCGCTTCGCTTTCCACCTGCACTTCGAGCTCGTCCTCAGACAAGCCTGCCGGCAGGATGATCTTCTTGGTGATGACGGAGGCCGGCGGCATGGCGATCGCGACATGCCGCGCGCGTGTTCCGCTCTTTTTCCAGACACGGCGTACTGCTTCCGAGACCTGCTCGATGTTCTCAATATTGCCGTCCACGACGGCGCCGCGTGGCAGAGGCTCACTAGCAAAGCGTTCCAGTCGGAATTCGTTTTTGCCTGCATCAGACAGTTCGACGAGCTTGACACCCGAGGTGCTGATATCCAGGCCGATCAACGGTGGATTCTTTTTGCCAAGTAACGATCCAAGATCTAGGGCCAAGGGTTGTTCTCCCCGAAAATGTGGCTATTGCGTGAACGCACCACTTATTTGGATGTCGAATGAGCGAATCAATCGCAATTGCTCAAAAAATCCGTTTAAAAACCAGTATTTAGGTGACATATATCCAACGTTACATTAAATCCTAGCAATAAGCTTCGACGGGTGTAAAGCAATTTCCTGTCAGTAATTTGTAACTGCGTTGCCAAAAGCCCACGCTGTCAAAAAATAATTATTAACTTATTGACAATAAAGAAAGTTGTTGCCTGCCGTTATAATTCGCCTCTCCCCTGTCCTTCATTTATCTTCTCCGCATGACCCGTCAAAAATCCGCAGGCGGCGCTTCCAAGAAAGCGCCTAAGCGCCGGTCCTCTCTGCTCGTACGCCTGACCTTGGGCATCATTGGCGGGATTACCGGCTTGGCTCTGGTCGGCGTGCTGCTCGTCGGCTTTGCGCTGGTGATGGCCTATCCCAACCTGCCGCCGCTGGACGCGCTGACCGATTACCGGCCGAAGATCCCGCTGCGGATCTTCTCGGCGGATAACGTGCTGATCGGGGAATTCGGCGAAGAGCGCCGCAACCTGGTGCGCATCAAGGATGTTCCGGCCATCATGAAGAAGGCGGTTCTCGCGATCGAGGACGATCGCTTTTACGATCACAGCGGCGTCGATTATGTCGGCATCGCGCGCGCGGCCATACACAACCTGACCAACAGCTCCCGCCAAGGCGCCTCCACCATCACGCAGCAGGTGGCGCGCAACTTCTTCCTGTCGAGCGAGCAGACATTCAAGCGCAAGATCTACGAGATCCTGCTTGCGTGGAAAATCGAGCAGAACCTGTCCAAGGACCAGATTCTCGAGGTGTACATGAACCAGATTTATCTGGGTCAGCGCGCCTACGGCTTCTCCTCCGCTGCGCAGATCTATTTCGGCAAGAAGCTGACGGAGCTCACCGTGGCAGAAGCCGCGATGCTGGCCGGCCTGCCGAAAGCGCCGTCCGCCTACAACCCGGTGGCCAATCCGAAACGCGCGCGCGCCCGGCAGCAATACATCCTGCAGAGGATGTTCAATCTCGGCTATATCACCGAAGCCGAATACCAGACGGCACGTGATCAGGTGTTGAAGATCAAGACCGACAGCAGCGAATTCGGCGTGCATGCGGAATACGTGGCCGAGATGACACGGCAACTGGTATATGAGCAGTTCAAGGATGAAGCCTATACCCGCGGCCTGAATGTATACACCACGATCACGAAAGCCGATCAGGACGCCGCCTACCTCGCAGTGCGCCGCGGCGTGATGGATTACGAGAAGCGGCATGGTTACCGCGGCCCGGAAGGCTACATGGAGATTCCGGCGGCAAAGGATGAAGCCGACAATGCGATCGAGGTAGAACTGGCGGAACATCCGGACAGCGACGACATCGTCGCGGCCGTCGTGCTGGAGGCATCGCCGAAGGCCGTCAAGGCAGTACTGTCGTCCGGTGAGGAAATCACGATTACCGGCCCGGGCCTGAGTTTCGCGACCAACCTGTTGAGCGACAAGGCACCGCCGAACCGGCGCGTCAGGCGCGGCGCGATCATCCGCGTCATGCAGGACGACAGCAGTTGGTCGATCACGCAGATGCCGGAAGTCGAATCGGCGTTCATCGCCGCCAATACCGAGGACGGCGCGATCCGCGCGCTGATTGGCGGCTTCGACTTCAATCGCAACAAGTTTAATCACGTGACGCAGGCATGGCGCCAGCCGGGTTCCTCGTTCAAGCCGTTCATCTATTCGGCATCGCTGGAAAAAGGCCTGTCGCCGGCCACGATGATCAACGACAGCCCGATCAGTTTCGACGCCGGCCAGACCGGCGGCCAGGCGTGGGAGCCGAAGAACTACGACGGCAAGTACGAAGGCCCGATGTCGATGCGCCGGGGCCTGACCAAGTCCAAAAACATGGTGTCGATCCGCATCCTGCACAAGATCGGCGCCAAATACGGTCAGGAATACACCACGCGCTTCGGCTTCGACGCCGACAAGAACCCGCCATACCTGACGCTAGCGCTCGGTGCCGGCGCGGTCACGCCCTTGCAGATGGCTGGCGCCTACGCGGTATTCGCCAACGGCGGCTACAAGGTCAACCCCTACATCATCTCGAAGATCACCGATTCGGAAGGCCGCCTACTGTCGAAGGCCAATCCGGACTTGGCCGGCGACGACGCGAACCGCGTGATCGACGAACGCAATGCCTTCCTGATGGACAGCATGATGAGGGACGTGGTCACCTCTGGCACAGCGACCCGCGCGCTGGTATTAAAGCGGCCGGATATCGCCGGCAAGACGGGTACGACCAACGACTCGGTCGATGCATGGTTTGCCGGTTACCAGCCGAAGATCGTCGCAATCGCCTGGATGGGCTTCGACCAGCCAAGAAACCTGGGCAACCGGGAAACCGGCGGTGGCCTTGCGTTGCCGATCTGGGTCAATTACATGCAAAAGGCGCTGAAGGATGTGCCTGTCGAGGAGCGCACGCCGCCGGAAGGCATTCTCCAGATCGCATCCGATTACTACTACGCCGAAAATCCGCCGGGTACCGGCGTACGCAGCCTCGGCCTTGTCGATCAGCCGTTGACCGAGGAAGAAAAGGCGAAGGATGAAGTGAAGAACGAACTGTTCTGACCTGTCGCACCCGAGATCAAAGCCGGAGCCCGCGTGCGGGCTCCGGCTTTTTTAGTTTTACGCGCTCAAGACTACAGCGGCATTCCCCTGCTCGCTCACCATTTTGGAAAGGGATGCAAACAGCTCGGACTGGTCGCGGGTATTGATCCAGCGACCGTCATCATGCCGATAGTGAAAACCGCCGGACTTTGCCGCAACCCAGATCTCCTGCATCGGCGCCTGGCTGTTGACGATGATTTTCGAGCCGTTATCGACAAACTCGATCTCCAGCACATTGCCGCTGCGGCTGCATTCGACATCGAGATCACCCTCGTCCGAGATGCGCTCCAGCGCCGATTCGATGGTGCTCAGCGTCCGTTCCGCCAGCGCCAGGAATTCCGATTCAGTCATGCTACACTCCGTTGAATTTCTTAAACCGTGATTCTAATCGTGAAGTCCCGTCCTGACCCGTTGCGCATCGGCGCCATTCTCGTTGTAGCCGCATTGGCGGGATGCGGGCAAAAGGGTCCGCTGTACCTGCCGGCAAAGCCCGTGCCGGTACAGACACCGGCTCCGGTACCCGCCTCGCCGACCGCACCGGCGCCTGCCGGCAGCGGCGCTCCCGTTTCCAGATAGTCTTTTCACACCATGTCGCATTTCTCTTACAAGAACGGCGTGCTGCACGCCGAAAACACCGCTTTGAGTTCGATCGCCGAACAGTTCGGCAGTCCGACCTATGTCTATTCGAAGGCAGCACTGGTCGAGAATTTTTCCGCCTATGCGAATGCCTGCCGGGAAAACCGCCGCGACGAGACAACCGCGCTGGTGTGCTATTCCGTCAAGTCGAATTCCAATTTGGCAGTGCTGAATCTGCTGAGCAAGATGGGCTCGGGTTTCGATATCGTCTCCGGCGGCGAACTGCTGCGCGTGATTGCTGCCGGCGGCGACCCGCGCAAGGTAATCTTTTCCGGCGTCGGCAAGACGCATGAGGAAATGCGGCTGGCACTGTCGCACGACATCCTCTGCTTCAACGTCGAATCGACCGCCGAACTGCAGCGGCTGAACGAAGTCGCGGGTGAAATGGGTAAGCAGGCGCCGGTGTCGCTGCGCGTGAATCCGAACGTCGATGCGAAAACCCATCCGTACATTTCCACCGGCCTGAAGGAAAACAAGTTCGGCATCGCCTACGATGAAGCGCTCGCTGCCTACCGCATGGCGGCGACCTTGCCGCATATCCGAGTGGCCGGCATCGACTGCCATATCGGCTCGCAACTGCTCGACGACGCACCGCTGCTGGAAGCGCTCGACCGCCTGACCGAACTGGTCGATCGGCTCGCAGCGGAAGGCATCCAGATGCATCACCTGGACATCGGCGGCGGCATCGGCATTTCCTACAACGGCGACCAGCCGGTCGCGGTCGGCGATTACCTGACACGGCTGTTCGCGAAGATCGACAAATGGCGGCTGCTCAATTACAAGGGCAAGCCGATCCAGGTGATGTTCGAGCCCGGTCGCTCCATCGTCGGCAATGCTGGCGCGCTGCTGACCCAGGTCGAATACCTGAAGCATGGCGCGGTGAAGAATTTCGCGATCGTCGATGCGGCGATGAACGACCTGATGCGCCCGGCGATGTACGAAGCATGGCATGGCGTGCAGCCGGTGGTGCAGCGCGCTGCGCAGGCAAAGACCTATGACGTGGTCGGCCCGGTATGCGAATCCGGCGACTGGCTGGCGCGTGAACGCTCGCTCGCGATCGAGCAGGGCGACCTGCTGGCGATCATGTCGGCCGGCGCGTACGGGATGACGATGTCATCGAACTACAATACGCGTGGCCGTGCGGCAGAGGTGATGGTCGATGGCAACAAGGTGCATCTGATCCGCCGGCGGGAAGCGCCGAGCGAGCTGTTTGCTCTCGAAACCCTGCTGCCCTGAACACAGCAGGCTTCATGCAGGCGCCGGCTTTGTCCGGCGCTTTTGCATTCTGGGCTGAATCACGTTCCAGTACACCCGCAGCAATAGCAACAGCGCGACAATGCTGCCGAACAGGATCGGCTGCGCAAAATCATTCTTGCCCGCCTTCATCCACCAGAAATGCAGGATGCCCAAGGGCGCGATTACATAGATCAGCCGGTGCAGCCATTGCCAGCGCTTGCCACCCAAGCGGCGTACCATGCCATTAGTACTGGTGACTGCCAACGGAGTCAGCAGCACGAATGCGGTAAAGCCGACGGTGATGAACGGCCGCTTCATAACATCCTTCCACATTTCATCAATATCGAAGAAATGGTCGAACCACAGGAAGGTGGTGAAGTGCAGCGTCGCGTAAAAAAACGCGAACAGGCCGATCATGCGCCGCAGCCGGATCAGCCAGTTCGCGCCGCTCAGGCGCCGCAGCGGGGTGACTGAGAGCGTGATGCACAGGAAGTACAGCGTCCAGTCGCCGGTATTGCGCGTGATGAACTCGATCGGATTTGCTCCCAGCCGATCGGTGAACGTAAACAGCACCAGCCGTGCGAACGGCAGCAGCGCCGAAATGAACAGCGCCGTCTTGATCGCAGTGAGCTGGCGCGGTGTCGGATTGAACATGCGCGTCAATAGAATTTTTTCAGATCCATTCCGGCATACAGCGAGGCGACATCGCTGTAGCCGTTGAACATCAGCGTCTTGCGCTTGCGTGTGAAAAAGCCATCTTCGCCGATGCGCCGCTCGGTCGCCTGCGACCAGCGCGGATGATCAACGTTCGGATTCACATTGGAATAGAAACCGTACTCCTGCGGCGCAGAGATGTTCCATGCGGTGCGCGGCTGATCGCGCACGAAGCGGATTTTCACGAGCGACTTCGCCGACTTGAAGCCGTACTTCCACGGCACCACAACGCGCACTGGCGCGCCATTCTGGTTCGGCAGAACTTGGCCGTACATGCCGAACGTCAGGAGTGTCAACGGATGGTTCGCCTCGTCCAGTCGCAAGCCTTCGACATACGGCCATTCCAGCACCGGTCTGCGCAGGCCGGGCATCTGCTTCTTGTCGGCGAGAGAAATGAACTCCACATATTTCGCATCGCCGGTCGGCTCCACCTTCTTGATGAGTTGAGCGAACGAATAGCCGATCCACGGAATCACCATCGACCAGCCTTCCACGCAGCGCAGGCGGTAAATACGCTCTTCCAGCGGCGCCAGCTTCAGCAAGCTATCGATGTCGAGCGTCATCGGCTTCTTGACCTCTCCTTCAATCGCGACCGTCCATGGCCGCGTCCGGAGCACGCCGCTATATTCCGACGGATCGGATTTCTCCGTGCCGAATTCATAGAAATTGTTGTAGGTGGTCGCGTCCTTGTACTCGGTCGGCTTGTCCATCAATACATAGGCAGGACTCCTGTTTGCCGCCAGCTTCTGCGTACCGGCCGGCTGCGCGAACGCCTCGCGCATCAGCATGTCAGCCAGCGCGCCGCCGGCAATTGAACCGAGCGCAAGCTGCTTGATGAAAGTGCGGCGCTCCTCGAACAGCGCGCGCGGCGTGATTTCGGAACCGAACGGAATGTCGATGCCATTGGGGTTGCGTCTGATTAACATAGCAGCTCCATGATGTCGCGGAGGGCAGGATCATCGGTTTGACAGAACCTATTTCACCTTACACCAATTTGATCAACGGCGAAGCTGGACATCCACCGCGCGTGCAATCTCCAGCAGCCGGTTCTTGCCGATACCGCCCGACAATGCATAACCATAGTCGCGATCGATCCAGTAAAACACGCTTGCGCCGCCCTTCTCCAATACCTTGAATCCGGTTTCTGGCTGCGGCCGCAACGCATGCCGGACGGTCAGCGTCAGCCGCTCGCCATTCGCGGATTCATACATTAACTGTGCCAGTGGCGCAGCATCCCCTTCGCCTTCGTCGCCAGGCAGCAGACGCCCGCCAAGCAATGCAAACCCGTGCTGCTGCAGGTCCGGCGCACGAATCGGCGCATTCAGGCGTTTCGACAGCCACGCGACCAGATGCGCCTCCTGCTGCGCAGGGACTTCGACCGGATGACGCTGTTCGGCGGCATACAACACATGCGCCACCAGCGCCTTTTGTGCAAAGGCATCCGGTATCGCAGGCTGCTGCATTGGTTGCTGCATCGAGGCATGCGCGAACCAGCCGGCCACAAGGCCGCAGCTCAACCATGCGAGCCCGGCGGCGATGCTGCCCGGCCAGCGCTTGGGTCGCAGCGCGTTGGTGAGCCGCAGCGGTACCGGTTCATTCAGCACGCTGTCATAAGCAGCATGCAACTGCCGGTTTTGTTCCTGCCATTGCTGCACCTGGGCCGCTGCTTCCGGATGTGCCGCCAGATAGGCTTCGACCTCGGCACGGCGCGCAGGCTCCAGTTGGCCGTCCGCATGCGCATGCAGATCAAATTCCGAAATCGGCGAGCTCGACATATCACTTGACCCGGGTTAAATGGATGGAAGCGGCAATCGCTGGTTCGCCCGACAACAGCCTGCGCAACTGTTCGCGCGCACGGGCGAGGCGCGACATCACTGTTCCGATTGGCACATCGAGTATCTCGGCAGCTTCCTGATAGCTGAGTTGCTCCAGGCCGACCAGCACGATCACCGCACTATGCTCCGGGGTCAGCCGGGCCAACGCACGCTGCATGTCCAGCTGCACTGCCGGATCGCCCGGCGCCATCGGCTCCGGCATGTCCTCGATTGGCTGGGCCGGAACACGGCGCGGGGCCTCATTCAGGTACAGGCGATGCAGCATGGTGAACAGCCAGGCAGTGAGATTGGTATTGAGCCGGAACAGCCAGCGCCGCTGCAGTGCGCGCTCCAGCGTGTCCTGCACCAGGTCGTCCGCCCACGCGGTATCGCGCGTCAATGCGCGCGCATAACGCCGCAGTCGCGGAATCTGCAATGCGAGCGCATCGGCGAAGTCGGCCATGAACTGTAGCTACGGCGCTATGGTTTACGGTGTGGCGACATGCCAGATCTTATTGACGCCGTCGCCTGTCTTGTCACCAGGTTTCCGGTCTTTTACCCACAGGTAAAGCGGCTTGCCCTTGTACGCCCACTGCTTGCTACCATCGTCGCGGGTGATCACGCTGTAATCGCCGCTTGCCTGATCGCCATCCGTTGCCATCAGCGGCGGCCAGTTGGCAGCACAAGGGCCGTTGCAGGCGCTCTTGCCACCGCTGTCCTTGTCGAATGTATATAGCGTCATGCCGGTGGCATTGGTCAGCGTGCCGTCCGCCACTTTGGCCGGCGCCTCGGCCAGAGCCAAGCCGGTGCTGGCGCTCAGGATGGCGGCCAACGCCGGCGCCGCAAATGAGAATGCTTTCATGGAATCCTCTCAAGACTGGTTAATCGGATATGCAAATGTGCGCATGCACATCCGGTAAACAGCCGAGCCGGGCGTTTTATTCCATCAGCAGCAAAAAATTTCAGAGCTCGCCGTACGAGTGCAGGCCCGACAGGAACATGTTGACGCCGAGGAAGGCAAACGTCGTCACCAGCAGGCCGACCAGCGCCCACCATGCCGCGACGCGGCCGCGCAGGCCCTTCATCAGCCGCATGTGCAGCCAGGCGGCGTAATTCAGCCAGACAATCAGCGCCCAGGTTTCCTTCGGGTCCCAGGACCAGTAGCCGCCCCAAGCTTCCGCCGCCCACAGTGCGCCGAGAATAGTTGCGATGGTGAAAAAGGCAAAGCCGACGGCAATGGCCTTGTACATCACATCGTCCAGCAGCTCCAGCGACGGCAGGCGATCGACCAGCATGCCGTGCGATTTCAGCAGGTAGGCGACCGATACCATTGCCGCGAGCGCAAAGGTGCCGTAGCCAATGAAGTTGGCCGGCACGTGGATCTTCATCCACCAGCTTTGCAGGGCCGGCACCAGCGGCTGGATCTCGGCCGCGCCGCGGCTGACGGTGTACCACAGCAGGAACGCAACCGCCGCCGAAATCACCAGCAGCACGAAGGGACCGAGCTGGCGCGTCTCGTATTGTTCCTCGTAGTACAGGTAGAACAATGCAGTGATCAGCGAGAACAGGATGAAGACTTCATACAGGTTGGAAACCGGAATGTGTCCGATGTCGGTACCAACCAGATAAGACTCGTACCAGCGCACCAGCATGCCGGTGAAGCCAAGCACGACCGCCGCCCAGGAAAGCTTGCTGCCGACCGCACCGCCGAAATCCGAACGCGTGATCAGGCCGCCCCAGTAGAACAGCGTTGACAGGAAGAACAGCGTGCTCATC
>JAEZVM010000167.1 GCA_023420795.1 Pseudomonadota bacterium | reverse complement strand
CGGCAGGTAATACCAGCATTCAAAACACTCAATAGTCGAGCGCATGCGATTCTCTGTCTATCAAGAAAGCCATATCGGCGGCCGGAAGAACAACCAGGACCGCATGGGCTACAGCTTCACGCGCGATGCGCTGCTGCTGGTGCTGGCCGACGGCATGGGTGGTCATATCCAGGGCGAGATGGCCGCCACCATTGCGTTGCAGACGATCGGCACGCTGTTCCAGCAGAATGCGAAGCCGTATATAAAGAAGCCGGAAAAATTTCTTGAAGATAGTTTTCTCGCCGCGCACCGGGAAATCCATCGCTACCGCGCGATCAACAATCTGCCGGAAACGCCGCGTACCACCATCGTTGCCTGTCTGGTCCAGCATAACAATGCGTTCTGGGCGCACTGCGGCGACTCGCGCCTGTACTGGATGCGCCAGGGACAGATCCTTGCCCGCACCCGCGACCATTCGCGCATCGAGACACTGATCGCGCAGGGCAAGGTCGATCCTTCCGAACGCGATACCCATCCGGATCGCAACAAACTGTTTAACTGCCTCGGCGCACCGAATATGCCGATCGTCGAACTGTCGCGCCGTGCCAGCCTGCAGCCGGGCGACGTGCTGCTGCTGTGTTCCGACGGATTGTGGTCGGTGCTGCCCGACCATATCCTCGCGCAGACCTTGCAGCACAATACCGTCGTGCGTGCCGTTCCCGATCTGTTGCGGACTGCGACCAGCATCGCCGGCAAAGGGAGCGACAATGTCACGGCGCTGGCGGTGATGTGGGAAGGCGCCGGCGTGCTGAGCGATTCACCGACCACGATCGCTACTCATACCCTGCCTATCGATAGCATCACTACCACGATACAGGCGCCGCGCCACGCGGATCTGGAGCAGGCGGATGTGTTCAATGAAACCGAGATCGAGAAAGCGATCGAGGAAATCCGCTGCGCCATCGAAAAGACTTCCCGTCTAACCTCCAAGTAAGGATTTACCCATGTTGACTGAACCGCGTCCCAGCGGCCGCGCTGCCGATGCATTGCGCCGCGTTCGCCTCACCCGCCAGTACACCAAGCATGCCGAAGGATCGGTGCTGGTGGAATTCGGCGATACCAAGGTCATCTGCACCGCCAGCATCGAGGAAAAGGTGCCGCCTTTCCTGAAAGGAAAAGGACAGGGCTGGCTGACTGCCGAATACGGCATGCTGCCGCGTTCGACCCATACGCGCATGGACCGCGAAGCCGCGAAGGGCAAGCAGTCCGGCCGTACGCAGGAAATCCAGCGGCTGATCGGCCGTTCGCTGCGCGCGGCGTTCGACCTTGCCGCATTCGGCGAGCGCACGCTGCATCTGGATTGCGATGTGATCCAGGCCGATGGCGGCACCCGCACTGCCGCGATTACCGGTGCGATGGTGGCCGCATACGATGCCTTCTCCAAGCTGGTGCAGGCCGGCCTGATTCCGTCGATGCCGCTGAAACACTTCGTTGCCGCGATTTCGGTAGGTGTCTATCGCGGCATGCCGGTGCTCGACCTGGACTATCTTGAAGATTCCGATTGCGACACCGACATGAATGTGGTGATGACCGATGCCGGCGGCTTTGTGGAACTGCAGGGAACCGCCGAAGGCGAAGCGTTCGACCGCGCGACGATGAACCGGCTGCTCGATCTGGCGCAGCAGGGCATCGCCGATCTGATCGTGCTGCAGAAAAAGACGCTCGGGCTTTCCGCTTGAGGTTTTACATTCGCAGGGTGCGTCAAAATCGACCCTGCCTGTCATCCGGAGCGCCGTAAGGGATCTCGTCTGCCTCCGCAATGATGGAAACTAGATCCATCACATGCGTTCGGGATGACAGAACTGTTGTTTGCTCACTCCCCTAATAAACGATCACCAGAACGCGGCATCACGTCAATAGCCGCTCATTTGTTCTCTAGAATCATGACCCAATCCCTCGTTCTCGCTTCCAACAATGCCGGCAAGCTCAAGGAATTCCGCGAAATGCTCGCGCCCATCGGTTTCGATGTACGTGCTCAAGGCGAATTCAATGTGCCCGAGGCGGAAGAGCCGCATCCTACCTTCGTTGAAAACGCGCTCGCAAAGGCCCGCCATGCGGCGCGGCTGACAGGCCTGCCGGCGCTGGCCGACGATTCCGGCGTCTGCGCAAATGCGCTCGGCGGCGCACCCGGCGTGATTTCCGCACGCTATGCCGGCGAGCTGAAATCCGATGCACGCAACAATGAAAAACTGATCGCCGATCTGGCAGCGCATACCGACAAGTCGGCCTATTATTACTGTGTGCTGGTATTCGTCCGGCATGCCGACGACCCGCAGCCGGTGATCGCCGAAGGCCGCTGGGATGGCGAGATCATCGCCGAGGCGCGCGGGCAGGGCGGTTTCGGCTACGACCCGCATTTCTGGTTGCCGGCACAGGGCAAGACCGTGGCGGAGCTGGCCCCCGAGGAAAAAAACCGACTGTCCCATCGCGGACAGGCATTGCGCGTATTGGTTGAGAAATTGCGATGATTCCTATCAAGCCCGTCTCACCGGGCAAAAGCGAGATTGCTCAAACGCCGGCGCAGGCGGCAAGCGCCTTCCTGAAGCCGGGCGCGCTGCATCTTTCCGCATTGCCGCCACTGTCGCTGTATGTGCATTTTCCGTGGTGCGTCAGGAAATGCCCGTACTGCGACTTCAATTCGCATGAAGCCAAAGGCGGTTTTCCGGAAGAGGAATATCTCGCGGCATTGCGCAGCGACCTCGAACAGGCGCTGCCGCTGATCTGGGGGCGCAAGATCTATACCGTATTCATCGGCGGCGGCACGCCGAGCCTGATGTCGGCGACCGGGCTGGATCGACTGATGTCGGATATCCGCACCTTGCTGCCGCTTGACCTCGAGGCCGAAATCACGATGGAAGCCAATCCCGGCACCTTCGAGACGGACAAGTTTCGGTCGTATCGCGAAAGCGGCATCAATCGCCTGTCGATAGGCATCCAGAGCTTCAATGCCCGGCATTTGCAGGCGCTGGGGCGCATCCACGACGAGGACGAAGCGCGCAAGGCAGTCGAGATCGCGCAGGCGAATTTCGACAATTTCAATCTCGACCTGATGTACGCGCTGCCGTCGCAGACGCTCGAAGAAGCACGCCGCGACGTGTCGACCGCGATCGGCTTCGCGCCGCCGCACCTGTCGCTGTACCACCTGACGCTGGAGCCGAATACCTACTTCGCCAAATACCCGCCCGTCGTGCCGGACGACGATGCAAGCGCCGAGATGCAGGACATGATCGCCGGGCTGACCGGCGAGGCCGGCTATGAGCATTACGAAGTCTCTGCCTACGCGCAGCGGGGCAGGCAGGCGCGTCACAACCTGAACTACTGGCAGTTCGGCGATTACCTCGGCATCGGCGCCGGCGCGCATTCGAAGATTTCATTCCCGCACCGGATCATCCGGCAAATGCGCTACAAGCAGCCGAAGACTTATCTCGACCATGCGCGCCTCGGCCAGCCGGTACAGGAAGAGTTCGAGATCGGTAGGGAGGATCTCGGCTTCGAATTCATGCTCAACGCGCTGCGGCTCAATAACGGCTTTCCGCCCAACCTGTTTGCCGAACGCACCGGACTGACGCTCAATGCAATCGAAAAGGCGCTCAATGCAGCCGAAGCAAAGGGCTTGCTGTACCGCGATCATCAACTCATCAAGCCGACGGAACTCGGACGGCGTTTCCTGAATGATCTGCAGCAGGTGTTTCTAGAAGATTAGATTTCTTCACTTCTATCGCGGCATCGATTTTTCCCTGCCTCCATGTTGCAACACTTCGTTATTCCGGTGATCCGGCGCTTTCGATATTACCGAAGCAAGTGGCAATGGTCGGCAATCGAGGCCGAGTTAGGTATAATTCGCACTTCGCAAACGGCAGGGAGTGGATGCGCCCGCATCCCGACGCAATTCCCCGTCATTGATGTTCCCGTGACCGGAGGTGTGGCCGAGTGGTTTAAGGCACTGGTCTTGAAAACCACTGCCATTCCTGGAACCCTATATTCCATGCGGGTTTCAAGGGAGGAGTCTCCGCAACAAACGGATCATCTCCGCAACATGCATGGAAAAAGGTTTATGGAGACTTGGGTGAGTGGTTTAAACCAGCAGTCTTGAAAACTGCCGACGGGCAACCGTCCGTGAGTTCGAATCTCACAGTCTCCGCCAGATAAAGCAGCCCAAATGGGCTGCTTTTTTGTTTTATGCTGGATATGCA
>JAEZVM010000163.1 GCA_023420795.1 Pseudomonadota bacterium | reverse complement strand
TGGCGCTGGCGCGCTGACGCTTCCTCATGCCGGGCGAGCGCCCATGCGACATGCTCGCGCACCAGTTCCGAAGGATGATCCATGCGTGAACGCAGCGCCGCGATGAGATGCGGCGCGCCCGGCGTCTGCTGCGCGGCGTTGCCCAATCCTACCGCTATATTGCGCAGCCATCGTTCATGACCGATACGGCGGATTGGACTGCCTTCCAGCCGGCGATTGAATTCCTCCTCTTCCCACGCAAACAGCTCGACCAGCGTCGCGCCGTCCAGCCCGTTGCGCACATCGAAATCCGGCAGCGCCGCGCGCTGCGCGAATTTGTTCCACGGGCAGACCACCTGGCAGTCGTCGCAGCCATAGACGCGGTTGCCGATCAGCGGCCGCAGTTCGACCGGAATGCTGCCTTTCAGCTCGATGGTCAGATAGGAAATGCAGCGCCGCGCATCCAGCTTGTACGGCGCTAGGATTGCCTGCGTCGGGCAGACATCGATGCAGGCGCGGCACTGGCCGCAATGCGGCGTGACCGGTTCATCGACCGGCAACGGCAGGTCGGTGAACAGTTCGCCGAGGAAGAACATCGAGCCGGCCTCGCGCGTGAGCAGCAGCGTATGCTTGCCGCGCCAGCCGATGCCGGATTTCGCGTTCAGCGCCACTTCCATTACCGGTGCGGAATCGGTGAACACCCGGTAGCCGAAGTCGCCGGTTTCAGTGCGGATACGCTCGGCCAATTGCTGCAGGCGGGCGCGCAGCACCTTGTGGTAATCGCGGCCGCGCGCATAAATTGAGATCGCGGCGGCCTGAGGATCATTCATGCGCGACTGCTCACGTTCACGCCAGTCTGGATCGGCATCGCGCGGCAGGTAATTCATGCGTGCGGTAATCACCCGCACCGTTCCCGGCACCAGCTCCGCCGGGCGGGCGCGCTTCATTCCGTGCGCTGCCATATAATCCATGTCGCCATGGTGGCCTGCGTCGAGCCAAGCCTGCAGGCCGGCTTCCTCCTGCGACAGGTCGATGCCGGTGATGCGAACTTCTTCAAAGCCGAGTTCGCGGCCCCATGCCTTGATGGCCAGCGCCAGCATGGACAATTTTTCATCAGGTACGGTCATCGCCAACCACCACAAAAAAGCCATTTTAAGAGATGCGGCATTTTCAGACACATCTTCATGACGAGGCAGGCACCGCCGCACTCGGCGCATCGCTCGCGCGCGCGCTCGCGCCGGGGCTGACGGTCTTCCTGCACGGCGACCTCGGCGCCGGCAAGACCGCGCTCACGCGCGCGCTGCTGCATTCCGCCGGCCATGAAGGCCATGTAAAGAGCCCGACCTATACGCTGGCCGAGCCTTACGCGCTTGTCCTTGATGGCCGCCCGGTCGAGATCATCCACTTCGACCTGTACCGGCTGGCCAGCCCGGAGGAATTCCTCGACGCCGGCTTTCGCGAGCACTTCAACGATCATTCGATCTGCATCATCGAATGGCCGGAAAAGGCCGCGCAAGTGTTGCCTACTCCAGACATCGAGGTTTTTCTCAGCATTTCAGGCGATGGGCGTGATATAGAATTACAAGCCTTGTCCGATCAGGGAAGTCAATGTCTCGACCGTCTGAAATTCGCGCCGAACCTCTAATCTCGCACAAGAAGCCCAAAGCGCGCCGCACCATCCTTAAAGCCGGCGGCACGCTTCTTCTCTCCGTCTTCGCTCCCCTTCCCGCCCGCGCCGCGCAGATTCTCGCAGTGCGCGTCTGGCCGGCGGCGGACTACACGCGCGTCACGCTCGAGAACGACAGCAACCTCAAGGCCAGCCATTTCATCGTCAAGGACCCGGAGCGGCTGGTGGTCGATATTGAAGGACTCGAACTCAATCCGACGCTCAAGCAGCTGGTCGCGAAGATCGCGCCGAACGATCCGTACATCCAGCAGGTGCGCGTCGGCCAGAACCGGCCGAACGTGGTGCGCCTGGTCTTCGACCTGAAGGAAGAGATCAGCCCGCAGGTATTCACGCTCGCCCCGATCGGCGAGTATCAGCACCGCCTGATCTTCGATCTGTATCCCGCAACACCACCGGATCCGCTGGCTGCGCTGATCGAAAGCGGCGAATGGCCCAGCGATGCGCCGGTGGACACCAAGCCTCCGCTGGCCGAAGCGAAGCCAGAACCAATTCCGGCATCGCCAGGAACCGGCCAGCCGGCCGCCGCCACGCCAGAGATCCAGACCGCGAAACTGGATTCGAAAGAAGAAAAGATGCCGGCGCTGACGCGCATGATCACCATCGCGCTCGACCCCGGCCATGGCGGCGAAGATCCGGGCGCAATCGGGCGCGGCGGCAGCCGGGAAAAGGACGTGGTGCTGGCGATCGCCAAGCGGCTCAAGGCCCGCATTGAAAAGCAGCCGAACATGCGCGTGATGCTGACGCGCGACGCCGATTATTTCGTTCCGTTGCATGTACGGGTGCAGAAGGCGCGCAAGGTGCAGGCCGACCTATTCGTGTCGATCCACGCCGATGCATGGATCGAATCGACCGCGCGCGGCTCGTCGGTATTCGTGCTGTCCGAAAAAGGCGCGTCATCCACCGCCGCGCGCTGGCTCGCCAACAAGGAAAACGCGGCCGACCTGATCGGCGGCGTCAACATCAAGACGCACGACCGGCAGCTCGCACATGTACTGCTGGACCTGACCACCACCGCGCAGATCAACGACAGCCTGAAGGTCGGCAAGGCGGTGCTGCGCGAACTCGGCGGCATCAACCGGCTGCACAAGGCCGCGGTCGAGCAGGCCGGCTTTGCCGTGTTGAAGGCACCGGACATTCCCAGCATCCTGATCGAAACCGCCTTCATCTCCAACCCGGAAGAAGAAGCGAAGCTGACCGATGATGCTTATCAGGATCAGATGGCCGACGCCGTATTGAAGGGAATCCGAAAGTACTTTGCCAAGAACCCGCCGCTGGCAAAGAACCGCATGACCTGACGAGGCGTTTCTCCGGGTACGGTTGTCGTACCCGCCATCTCTTTTCTGCCCTCTGCTACGTAGAAATACGTAGATACGATTGCCTTATGGTCCGGCAAAATGTTTCCCATGGGATACATTTTGCTTTTTAGTCACCTTATCCCTCCTCATCGCGGCGGCTGAAGCCGCGCACCGAGATTCCCCAGAAAATCAAGAAAACAACAAAAAATGGCCGCGAAAGCGGCCATTACGAAGGAAAAATATGGCGATTAATAAATTGCACAACCTGCGTATCGGCACCCGGCTGGGCCTCGGGTTCGGCCTCGTTCTGATATTGCTGGTCGGCCTGGCACTGGTCAGTCTGTCGCGCATGGCCAACATTCACGACAGCCTGGACAAGGTCATCAACGAGAACAACGTGGTTACCAAGGAACTGAACGACATGCGGCAGGCAGTGATGCGCGTGGCGGTCGGGGTACGCAACATCGCGATGATGACCGAAGAAGAAGAGGTCAATGCCGAGATCAAGCAGATCGATCTTGCCAGAGCCGGATACAAGGAAAGCAGCACCAAGGTCATCGCACTGATCAAGGACGGTACCGGCAAGGCGCTGCTCGACAAGATCGCTGCCGCCCAAGGAGTGACGGTGCCGGGCGTGGACAAGACCATTGCCCTGGCCAAGAGACAGGGCGATGTCATTCCCATGCTGCTCTCCAGCGTGGTGCCGCAGCAGCGCGGCTGGCTGGATGCGATGGATGAGATGATCAAGCACCAGGAGAAGCTGACGCAGGCGACTTCCGCCGAAGCGACAGGCGCCTACAGAAGTGCTGTTCTGCTGACGCTGTTGCTGGCCGCCGCAGCGCTGGCAGTTGGCATTTTCATCGCCTGGTACGTCACCCGCAGCATCACCACTCCCCTTCAAGGCGCGGTGGCCGTCGCGCGGCGCGTGGCAGCCGGCGACCTGAGCACAGCAGTCACCGTCAGCTCGAACGATGAAACCGGGCAGCTGCTGGCATCGCTGAAGGAAATGAACGAGAGCCTGGTGCGTATTGTTGGCGAAGTTCGCGCCGGCACGGAAAACATCATGACGGCCTCCGGCGAGATCGCATCGGGGAATATGGATCTGTCCTCGCGCACCGAAGATCAGGCCAGCTCGCTGGAAGAAACCGCGTCGTCGATGGAAGAACTGACCTCGACCGTCAAGCAGAATGCCGACAATGCCCGCCAGGCCAACCAGCTCGCTGCTTCCGCCTCAGAAGTCGCCGGCAAGGGCGGCGAAGTGGTCGCGCAGGTGGTCAATACGATGGCGTCCATCAATGAATCGTCGAAGAAAATCGTCGATATCATCGCCGTCATCGACGGCATCGCCTTCCAGACCAATATTCTTGCGCTGAACGCGGCAGTCGAAGCCGCGCGCGCCGGCGAGCAGGGGCGCGGTTTCGCCGTGGTGGCGTCCGAAGTGCGCAGCCTGGCGCAGCGCTCGGCCGGTGCAGCGAAGGAAATCAAGGCGCTGATCGACAACTCGGTGGAAAAGGTCGATGCCGGCGCCAAGCTGGTGGATCAGGCCGGCGCGACGATGGAAGAGATCGTCGAGAGCGTCAAGCGGGTGACAGACATCATGGCCGAGATCGCCGCCGCCAGCGCCGAGCAGACCGCCGGCATCGAACAGGTCAACCAGGCAATCACGCAGATGGATCAGGTGACGCAGCAGAATGCAGCGCTGGTGGAGGAAGCGGCGTCGGCTGCCGCCGCCATGCAGGATCAGGCAAGCCATCTGGCGGACGCAGTCAGTATCTTCAAGCTCGATAGCGTGGCGGCTGCTCCTGCAGCCGTCCGGCGCGAGCCGGGCATTGCCGCCGTTAAGCCGAATCCCGTTTCCGCGCCCGCGCCGGCGCGAGCGCTTCCCAAGACCGCCCGCGCCGTTACTGCACCAGCGCCCCGGCAGATCGGCAAGCCGAGCCCGGCTGCCGGCGACGATTGGGAAGAGTTCTGATCGAAGCTGTGAAGACGCCGGTCACTGGGTGTGGCCGGCCGATTCCTGCGGCATGGCAGGTATATACGGCAGGAAAAGACTCCATACCTGCGCCAGCCCCCGGTCGAGATGTTCGGGGGTGAACTGATCGACGTTATGCCGTGAATGCAGGTAGTCGAGCCAGTAGCTTGAGATAATCCACGCATTCACGACGAGGCGTTCGATTTCAGTATCGTCGGCCTTCAGAATTCCCTTTTCAACCATCCCGTGCAGCACGCGGCGGATATCCGCCTGCCCGCGTTCGGTAAGGCTCACGCAGCGCGCTCGCAGCTCCGGCGCCATCCGTATGATGGCCGCACCGTCCTGATAGAAGAAACGCCATTCCCACATCAGCCTGAACCAGGTTTTCAGATATTCCATTCCGGGGTCGGCGTCCCCACTCTCGTCGGCCTGCGGTGCGTTTGCGGTCCGGGTCAGTTCCGCTTCGAACCGGTCGAACAGAGCGACCAGGATGTCTGCCTTCTTCCTGAAGTAGTAATAAAGATTTCCCTCGTTGATGCCGGTGGCGCGCGCAATCTCTGCGGTAGTCACGCTTGCCGGGCCGGATTCATTGAACAAGCGCAAACAGTTCTCAAGTATCCGCGAGCGCGTGCTTTGCGTGTCCTCGACCATGATCTATCCTTGCATGCATGTCTCTAAGGTATTCACCTTAATGCAGATTGCGGCTGGCGGGCAAGCATGTCCGTCAAGCATCGGACCGATCATTGGCTGACAGCATCGTGAGGGATTCGCATGAAGTTCCAACTGAAGGGAAGTGTCGCCGTCATCACCGGTGCGGCACAGGGAATCGGCGCCGCGCTGGCGCTGGAACTGGCTCGTCGCGGCTGCCATCTGGCGCTGGCCGATCGCGATGCGGCGCGGCTGGCGCACACCGCCGACGCGGCCCGCAGGCTTGGCGTGCGTGTCAGCGAACATGCGATTGATATTGCCAATGCCGCTGCGGTGGCGGAGCTGCCAAAAAGCGTGCTTGCGGAGCATGGACACGCCAGCATCCTCGTCAACAATGCGGGCGTGGCATTGATGGGCAATGTTGATCAGTTGCAGCTGGAGGATTTCGAATGGCTGTTCAACATCAATTTCTGGGGCGTGGTACGTACCACCAAGGCTTTCCTGCCGGTGCTGCGGCGCGAACCGCAGGCGCATCTGGTCAATATCTCCAGCGTGTTTGGCCTCATTTCGCCGGCGGGGCAGGCGCCTTACTGCGCAAGCAAGTTTGCAGTGCGCGGCTTCACCGACGTGCTGCGGCATGAGCTGGAGGGCACAAACATCACGGTGTCGGTCGTGCATCCGGGCGGCATCCGCACGCAAATCGCACACAACTCGCGCCGTGCCGCTTCCTTCGATGAAAAACAGGCGAAGCAGCTCGCCGACAAGTTCGTGCAGGAAGGCATGACCAGTCCTGAGCAGGCGGCGCAGCGCATCGTCAAGGGTATCGAGCAGCGCGCGCCGCGCATCCTGATCGGGCCGGATGCACGGCTGATGGACTGGCTGTCGCGGCTGATGCCGATCGCGTACTGGCCGGTGATCCGCAAGTTGATGGAGGCGAAAGGTCTCGATACCAGACCGGTGACAACGGTGAACGAAGAGAGATTGTCGTGAGCTGGCAGGCGCGCTTCTTCAGTTCGCTGCTGCGCCAGACATTCAAGCGCAGGCTGGCCGCGGCTCAGGACATGGCGGCCGCGCGCAAAGTGCTCAACAGCGGCGGCTACAAGCCGCCGCGCGATGTGCGCATCACGCAGGACGTAGTGGGCGGTGTGCCGGGCGAGTGGGTGGAGTCGGCAGCGGGCAGCGGCCGCGTAACGCTGCTGTACCTGCACGGCGGCGGCTACTTCGCCTGCTCGGCGAAGACGCATCGTGCGGTGACGAGCTTCTTCGCGCGTCAGGGCTTTCGCGTGTTTGCGCCGAACTACCGACTCGCGCCGGAACATCCGTTCCCGGCTGGAATAGATGATGCGCAGGCAGTGTATGCCGCGCTGCTCGGCATGGGCATCAGTCCGTCGCAGCTTGCCGTATCGGGTGACTCCGCCGGCGGCGGCCTGTCGCTGGCACTGATGCTGCGGCTGCGCGATCGCAGCCTGCCGCAGCCGGCTGCCGCAATCCTGTTCTCGCCATTGACAGATCTGGTCGGTACGGGAACTTCGCGTATTACCAATGACAGGCATTGCGCAATGTTCTACGGAGCGCGCATGGCGCTGGGGGCGGAACTGTACCTGGGTGGCGCAGACCCGCGCACGCCGCTGGCTTCGCCGCTGTTTGCCGATCTACGCGGGCTGCCGCCGATGCTGATTCACGTCGGCACCAATGAAGTTCTGCTCGACGACTCGACACTGCTCGCTGAACGCGCCCGCGAGGCAGGTGTTGAAGTAGAGCTGCGCTTGTGGCCGCGGGTGCCGCATGTGTGGCAGCTGTTTCACTGGATTATTCCCGAAGGCAGGGAATCGCTTGGCGCAGCGGCGGCTTTTATCAGACAGCGTATTGTGTTCGGAGAAGCCGAAAACCGGAAGGATGCCAATCATCCCGACTACGAAGTGGCAATCATCGGCGGCGGCTTCTCCGGCCTCGGCATGGCAATCCAGCTGAAGAAGGCTGGCCGACACTCGTTCTTAGTGCTGGAAAAGGCAAGCGAAATCGGCGGCACCTGGCGCGAGAACACCTATCCTGGTTGCGCCTGCGATGTGCCGTCGCACATGTATTCGTTCTCCTACGAGCGCAAACCTGACTGGAGCCGCATGTATGCGAATCAGGCCGAGATATGGGATTACCTGAAGGATTGCGTCGCCAAGTACGATCTGGCACCTTACATCCGCTTCAACACCGAATTGAGCGAAGCGGCGTTCGATGAGAGCAACGGTCTCTGGCAGGTCCGCACCGCCGACGGAAGGACATTCACTTCTCGCTTTGTCGTATCCGCGATGGGCGCGCTGAGTCGTCCCTCATATCCGGAGCTGCCCGGATTGAACCGCTTTGCCGGTGCGGTCTTTCATTCGGCAGAGTGGAACCATGCATGCGAACTGAGCGGCAAGCATGTCGCCGTGATCGGCACCGGCGCCAGCGCTATCCAGTTCGTGCCGCAGATCGCGCCGAAGGTCGCGCAGCTGACACTGTTCCAGCGCACACCGGCATGGGTGCTGCCGAAGCCGGACCGTGCGATAGGCAGGATCGAGCAGGCGATCTATCGCTATGTGCCGGGTGCGTCACGCCTGTTCCGGTATTTCATCTACTGGCGGCAGGAATTCACCGGCCTGGGCTTCGTGCATCCGAAGCTGATGGCGGCGGCGATGAAATTGTCGCTGCGTCACATGC
>JAEZVM010000105.1 GCA_023420795.1 Pseudomonadota bacterium | reverse complement strand
TGCCTGGCCGAAAATTCACCGAAGCGATGAAGCCGGAGACGCGCGGCCGCACTTCCACCCGATCGACCGCTTCGAGCCGACCGGAAAATTCCTGCGTTTCAACAATCGATTTCTCAAGGACAGTGGCGGCGGATATCGGAGGGCCGCCCGCCGGTTGCTGTCCGACCTCCTGTGCGGCCGGCTTGCCGCATGCGGACAGCACCAACGCCGCTACAGCAATTAAGATGAATGTGGCAGACGCCTGGCGCGCTGCAGATGACGAGGTTATGAAGTGTTTCATGGCGTACTCTTTCGGTTGATTCGAAACGGTGTTAATCGAGGTTAATCGGTGTTCATCGGTGTTCTTCAGTGGCAAACGCGATCGGGCACATATCATTTGCACTGCGCGGACTGCAATTGCGTTGGCCAAGCTGCTAAGAAACGGGGACAACAGGAAAGCGAGTGTTGGGCTTGCCACGATGGCAAGGTCAAGCCCTGTCGTTCAAGCCGGTGATAAATGCCGCAATTGCCTGCAACGTGTTTTCCTTTCGCGCGCAACTACATCGCGCGCCCGGCTCGTCCAGCGTAATGGCCGGCAAGCGCCGTACCACCGCCTTGATGCCGGAAGTGCCAAGCTTTGCGCCGTATTGCTCGGCCTCATCGCGCAGCGGGTCGTCGTCTGCCGAGAGGATCAATGCCGGCGGCAATCCTTTCATGCGACTCGACTGCAATGGGCATGCATACGGATGTGTCCGGTCCAGCGGGCGCGGCAGGTAGCGCCGATAGCCCGCGACACATTCTTCGTGCCCCGCAAAACTGCGCATCGAGCAGCTCGTCAGGCCGGGATCAAGCATCGGCATGATCAATAGCTGCGCTGCCAATGCCGGACCACCACGATCGCGCGCCATCAATGCTGACACCGCTGCCAGATTGCCGCCGGCTTCGATGCCACCCACAATCAGCTTTGCGCCATTCCACCCGAGTCGCCCCTGATTGCGTGCGACCCATTTCAATACGGCATGCGCATCTTCGACGGCAGCGGGAAATGGACGCAACGATGCGACCGTGTAGCTGGACATCAATACGCTGCAGCCCGTTCGGGCTGACAGCAGCCGCGCGAATTCACTGCATTCATCGAGATCGACAACCGCAAATCCGCCATACGGGAAAAAGACAATCAAGCCTTCCGTCTGTCGACTTTGCTCGTTTGTACTAGGCTTGTACAAGCGCGCTTCCAGTTTTCCCTGTGCACCTTGCACGGCGAATACACGCATGGCCTTGTCGCGTGACCCCATGTCTTCTTTAACGCGTGTGTGCATATCCGTGCTCATGCAGCGCAATATAGCTTTGTTCTACAATTTGAATAAATAGCAATAATTCGAATTAACTGTTCAGCTTTCTGAACAATCAAGGTGTCATAGGAGACGCGATGGACAAGCTGCAGGCAATGGAAGTGTTCGTACAGGTTGTTGACGCCGGCAGCTTTACGCGCGCGTCGGACAACATGAAGCTGCCGAAGGCGACGGTTTCGACATTGATCCGTGACCTCGAGAGTTCATTGGCGGTGAAACTGCTCAACCGCACCACACGCCACCTGAGCATGACGGCGGATGGCGCTGCCTACTATGAGCGCTGTCTGCGCATCCTGGCCGAAGTGCGCGATGCCGAAGAATCGCTGTCGAAGACGCATGCCAGCCCGAGCGGACGCCTGCGTATCGACGTGCCATCGGGGCTCGGGCGCCATCTCATCATTCCTTCGTTGCCGTTGTTCTTCGAGCGCTATCCGGACATTCATGTCGAAGTGGGCTGCAGCGACCGTCCGGTGGACCTGATTGAAGAAGGCGTGGACTGCGCCGTACGTGGCGGGGTGCTGGCAGATTCGACGCTTATCGCACGTCGTGTGGGGGCGCTGCATTTCGTCACATGCGCAGCGCCGTCCTACGTTGCGCGCTTCGGACGACCTCTTCATCCACATCAGCTTTCGCAGCACCGTTGCGTCAATTATTTTTCGGCGAAGACAGGCAAGATATTCGAATGGGATTTCGCCAAGAATGGCGAACGCATTCAGCTACGCGTGCCAGGCCGGGTCGCCGTCAACGACTCGGATGCCTACATGGCAGCCACGCTGTCGGGCATGGGCATCGCACAGATGCCGGCATTCGTGATTTGTCCGTATTTGCAGTCAGGGCAGCTTGAAATGCTGCTGGAGGAATGGAGCGTAGATCCGCTTCCGCTACACGTGGTGTATCCGCAGAACCGGCATCTGTCTGCCAAGGTACGCGTATTCGTCGAGTGGATTGCAGAATTGTTCGCCGATCATCCTGCGATGCATGTACGCGCAGGACAGTGTCCGCATACGCTGGCAAGCATAACGACACCGCCCGAAAACACAGTCGAACGACAGCGTCCCTCTGCAGGTGAACAACAAGCTGCCGTTGTCGCCTGATCTGAGCGAGGCAACCGGCGCAAGAAACAGGCGCCGATTGACGCCGACAAGCAACTGATCGTTTTGCCTGGCGCTCAGCGCCGGGCTATCACACGGACGGTCGCGCCCCTGAGATCTGAATCGCGGGTTCCGGTGTGCCCGACCACGTCAGCTCGTACGCGATGCCGCGTCGCACATTGCCGACCAGCGCCGGCCGGAAGCAGGCGAGGTTGGTGCCGCCGGCGCGCCGCACGCTTGGGTAGATGACGCCGAGCGAGCCTTCTTCCAGCAGTTGCGCGGCCAGCCGCTGCGAAGCAATGTAGCTGTTCGGCGCGAGGCAATCCGCGAATTCTTTAATTCCGCGCAGGTCGTGGAATTCGCTGGTGAAATCGGCGAGCAGGGCCTGATAGCTGACGCTGTCGTCGAAGCGGTCGATTTCCTGGTATTCCACCGTCTTGTGGAACACGATTTCCGCCAATGCGGTTTCGATGTCGAACGCGCAGTACCAGGCGCCGCGTTCGCCGCTGTTGAAGCGGCTGCCTTCCGGGCGTGCGTAGGTGAAGGCGGCATTGATGATGCGGAAGTTCGGCACGCCGAATACCAGCTCGTCCACGCCGATTCCCGGCAGCAGGCCGTGTTCTCCCATCAGGCGCTCGTTGGTCGCGTTGTCCAGGTCGAACAGGTCGCGCAGATGGTCGGCACTTTCGGAAATCGCCGTCAGGACAGAATCTTCCTTGTCGGCGAAGCGCGAAGGGATCAGGCGGCAGGTATCGAACTGGCGCAGCAGGGTGACCGGTGGCAGCCTCATAGCCCGCCGCGCCGCGCATCAAGCAGCTTGCGCACGGTCTGCATCGCCAGCAGACCGCCGGCCTGCATGTAGGACAGCGGCGTCCTGCCCGCGAAGATCGCGTTCCGGTTCGGCAGGCTAACCCATTCATCGGCGAGCTTGTCGCCGTATAGGATGTGCAGTGCCTTGAAGATGCCGATCAGATAGGAAATACGGGTGATCCGGTCCACCTCCAGCACGCGGTCCGGATTCTTCTTCCATTCGTAAAAGGCGCTGCTGGACAGTCCGCCGAGCAGTTCGCGCGCTTCGTCGTCGCGCAGCTTCCATGCCTCGACCAGCTTGAAAAATCCCTTCAGCGCCGACCGGGAAAGACGTTCGCGCTCGGATTTCGCGTTCAGATCGACGAACACCGCCGGTTCAAAACGGCTGCGGGGATAGGCATAGGCCAAGCTCATGGTTTTCTCCTTTTATGGATATATTACACTCCATATCAGGAGAATCAAGGGTGGCCTTTCAATTGCCTGCTGATCTGGTTCGGGAACAAGAGGGCACAACACTCGGAAACACCAGTGGATGAATCTCCCGCTTCATCCGGGCAGCCAGTGCGCGCACGCCGCCGCCGTTGATGACATGCGCATAGCCCATTCCCAGCAATTGCCGCCTGGCAGAGAGGGAGCGCCCGCCGCTCTGGCAATACACGATGATGGGCGTCGACTTGTCGATCACGACATTGCCGATGTCCCGCGCCAGGCAATTGAGCGGCAGCGGGATCGCGTCGCCGATGTGGCCGGCAGCGAACTCGGCAGGGCTGCGTACGTCGATCAGGATCGCGTTTTCCGGCAGGGGCTCTCGCGCGCCGCCGAGGTTGAACAGTTTTTCAAGTATTCCCATCATGTTTTCTTTCCGTGATTCATTGTCCGATCGCCGGCCGCAGCAGGCTGTTGACCGAGCGGAGAGCGTCTTCATCGAGTGCACCGGCCAGCGCAGCAAGCCGCATCCAGTCGCGCGCGGCTGGCCTTGAGCGCTTGTTCCAGCGCGGCGATGATCGGTGCGTGCCTCACGTTCAGTTTCATGCCGCGCCTTGCTGCTGCACCCAGGCAATCAGGTCGCGGGCCGACATCGCGCCTGACAGCCGGGCCACCTCGCGGCCCTGATGGAACAGGATCAGCGTCGGAATGCTGCGGATTGCGTAGCGTGCGCTGGCCTGCGGGCAGGCGTCGGTATCGACCTTGACGAAGCGCACGCCGGGCAACTGCTGCGCAGCGGCGGCGAACTGCGGCGCCATCATCTTGCACGGACCGCACCATGCGGCCCAGAAATCGACCAGCACCGGCAGTTCGGTGCCGGCGAGGAATTTCGGCAGC
>JAEZVM010000066.1 GCA_023420795.1 Pseudomonadota bacterium | reverse complement strand
GCAGTCTTGCCCGGCTTTGACGGAACGTCATCGACACCCCATAGCCGCGCGACTTCGGCGCGATGTTCCGCATTCGCCATTTCGCGATGCGCCGACAGCAGATTGGCGAGGCCGCCCACTTCGCGTCCGCCCATCGCATTCGGCTGCCCTGTCAGCGAGAACGGCCCTGCGCCCGGCCTGCCGATCTGATGTGTCGCCAGATGCAGGTTGATCAGCGCGGCATTCTTCGCGGTTCCGGACGATGACTGGTTCAACCCCTGGCAATACAGCGACAGCGATGCCTTCGATTCGCCGAACCAGCGTGCTGCCTTGACCAGGTCTTCCTCGCTGATGCCGCAGGTATCGGCGACGAACTTAGGCGTGTAGTCGCGTACGGTGCGCTTGAGTTCTGCAAAGCCCTCGGTATGAGCGTCGATATAGGGGATATCGACCAGGTCTTCCCAAAGGCAGATGTGCAGCATGCCATTGAACAGCGCAACATCGGTGCCAGGCAGTATCGGCAGGAATAGATCGGCCTCGCGCGCGGTATCGGTGCGGCGCGGATCGGCAACGATGACTTTGAGATTTGGGTTTCTATTGCGTGCATCCTCGATGCGGCGATAGAGCACCGGATGCGCATACGCGGTATTGGAACCGACAATGAAGATTACCTGCGCATGATCGATGTCTTCATAGCAGGCCGGCGGCGCGTCGGCGCCCAGCGTCTGCTTGTAGCCGGCCACCGCGCTCGACATGCACAGGCGCGAATTGGTGTCGATGTTGTTGGTGCCGACCAGCCCCTTCGCCAGCTTGTTGAACACGTAATAGTCTTCGGTCAGCAACTGGCCGGAAATGTAGAACCCGACACTGTCCGGGCCGTGTTCGCGGATCGTCTCGACGAATTTGGTCGCGATAAAGTCGAGCGTCGCATCCCACGAAGCACGCTCACGTCGCGCATTGCGTTCCGCGCGCATTTCCGGATGCAGCGCGCGCACCTGCCGTTGCAGGACAGGATCAGTAGTCAAGTGCAGCGTGCTGCCCTTCGTGCACAACCGGCCGAAATTGGCGGGATGCTCGGGGTCGCCGCGGACACCGACAATCTTCTCGCCATCGCTCTGCGCGATGATGCCGCAACCAACCCCGCAGTAGCAGCAGGTGAGTTTGCTTTCTCGCAAGCCAGTCATGCAGCCTCGGCTTCGATACCCAGCGTACCGAGTTCCACCGCATCGAGGAACACCATTCCATCGTCCACCCTGACGCTGAATCTCTGCGTACAGCCTTCATCCGGCGCAGTGGCGCAGCCGGAAGCGAGTTCGACGTTCCAGTTGTGCAGCGGGCAGGCAACGCGTTCGCCAAACACGATGCCCTGCGACAGCGGGCCGCCCTTGTGCGGGCAGCGGTCGAGCAGGGCGAAAATCTTGTCTTCGCTGTTGCGAAAAACCGCGACATCATGTTGCCCTGCCCGCCGCACGACGCGCGCGCCGAGTACGGGGATATCTTCAACCCGGCAAACGGGTTTCCATTGCTGAGACATGTCCTGTTCCTTCCTGATTTATTTTTGATTGCATCGCATGGCGCTTTGTCCGTCAGACGGACAACGGTTCGAACTGGCGCGTATCAACGTGCGCCTTTTCCTTCTCGTGCCAAGGATCGGGTTCCCCGTCAAGCGAGAACAGCAGGCGTTCATACAGCGCCTTGCGGTTTTCCACATCCTCCAGAACCTTTTTCTTCACATGGTCGAGGCCGACGCGCGCGATGTAGTGAACCGTACGCTCTAGATACCAGCCCTCCTCCCGATACAACTGCAGGAAAGCGCCCGAGTATTCCAGCACTTCTTCATGCGTCTTCAGCTTCACGAAGAAATGCGCAACCTCGGTCTTGATGCCGCCGTTGCCGCCGACATAGATCTCCCAGCCGGAATCGACGCCGATCACGCCGACATCCTTGATGCCTGATTCGGCGCAATTGCGCGGGCAACCGGAGACGGCGATCTTGACCTTGTGCGGCGCATACATGCGCCACAACGCTCTCTCCAGTTCCTGACCCATGCGCGTCGAATCCTGCGTGCCGAAACGGCACCATTCGGAACCGACGCAGGTCTTCACCGTGCGCAGCGCCTTCGCATACGCATGGCCGCATGGCATGCCCAAATCGCTCCATACGCCAGACAGATCTTCCTTCTTCACGCCGAGCAGATCGATGCGCTGGCCGCCAGTGACCTTCACCGACGGAATCTTGTATTTATCGACCACATCCGCGATACGGCGCAGCTCGGAAGCATTGGTTTCGCCGCCCCACATGCGCGGGATCACCGAGTACGTGCCGTCCTTCTGGATGTTGGCATGCGCGCGCTCATTGATGAAGCGCGACTGCGGATCATCCTTCGCCTCGTGCGGCCATGTCGAGATCAGGTAGTAATTGAGCGCCGGCCGGCAGGATGAGCAGCCGTTCGGCGTGCGCCACTCCATGAACTTCATCGTGTCGGTGATCGTGAGCAGCTTGTTGGCCTTGATCGCATCGCGCGCCTGCTGATGCGTATGGTCGGTGCAAGCGCACATCGGCTTGGCCTTGCTCGATGCCGAATAATCACCGCCCGCCGTGGCCATGATGATCTGCTCGACCAATCCGGTGCAGGAACCGCAGGATGCAGATGCTTTGGTGTGCTTGCGCACTTCCTCCAGCGTGAACAATCCCTTTTCCTTGATCGCCTTGACGATGGTGCCCTTGCATACGCCGTTGCAGCCGCACACCTCCGCATCGTCTGGCATCGCGGCGGCTCTGGTAAAGCCTTCGTGGCCCACATCGCCGGGGCGGCCGGTGTTGGATTCACCGAACATCAGGGTGTCGCGGATATCGCCGATGTTCCGCCCTTCGCGCAACATGTTGAAATACCAGGAACCATCGACCGTATCGCCATACAGGCAGGCGCCGACCAGCTTGTCATCCTTGATCACCAGCTTCTTGTACACGCCACCGATCGGGTCCGACAGCACAATCTCTTCCGTGCCTTCGCCGCCCATAAACTCTCCGGCAGAGAACAGGTCGATGCCAGTTACCTTCAGCTTGGTGGAGGTGACCGACCCCTGATAGCGGCCGATGCCGAAGTTGGCGAGATGGTTCGCACACACCTTCGCCATCTCGAACAGCGGCGCGACCAGACCGTACGCAGTGCCGCGATGGTTGACGCATTCGCCAACCGCATAGATGCGCGGATCGTAGGTCTGCATCGTGTCGTTGACGACGATACCGCGGTTGCAATGCAGGCCAGCCGATTCGGCCAGCGCTGTGTTGGGCCGGATGCCGACCGCCATCACCACCAGTTGTGCCGGCACTTCGAGACCGTCGGTGAAGCGGATCGCTTTCACCTGTCCATCGTCGTCACCGACGATCTCCTGCGTGTTCTTATCGAGCAGGAATTTCAGCCCGCGGTCTTCCAGCGACTTCTTCAGCATCTTGCCTGCGGTCGGGTCGAGCTGGCGCTCCATCAGCCATGCCGGCAGATGCACGACGGTCACGTCCATGCCGCGCAGCTTGAGGCCATTGGCCGCCTCCAGACCAAGAAGACCGCCACCGATGACGATCGCATGCTTGTGCTTGCCAGCCGCCTCGATCATCGTGTTTGTATCCTGAATATCGCGATAAGAAATCACGCCCTTCAGGTCCTTGCCGGACACGGGCAGTATGAATGGCGTGGAACCCGTCCCCAATAGCAGGCGGTCATACTCGGCCGTCGTGCCGTCCTCGGCGACAACCATGCGCTTCACGCGGTCTATCTGAACGATCTTCTTGCCGAGGTGGAGCTTGATATTGTTTTCCGCGTACCACTCCACATCATTGAGCATGATGTCCTTGATGGTCTGCTCGCCGGCCAGCACCGGGGAAAGCAGGATGCGGTTGTAGTTCGCATACGGCTCCGCGCCGAACACGGTGATCTCATATATATCCGGCGCGATCTTGAGCAGTTCCTCCAGCGTGCGAACTCCGGCCATGCCATTGCCAACCATGACTAATTTCAGCTTCTTCATTAAAGCTCCTTCTTTTCTTAGCTTCGCCATTGAAGCTCTCTATTCACCTGATCGTGTATTAGCAAGAGCGGTGCCAGCCGCTTGCCGGCAAAAACGCACTGTGATGAAAGCGGATGCGCACTGTTAGAGTGCGGCTGCGCACCTCAATAGATGTAATGCACAACATGGAAACGCAGAAGCGCATAAAACCAGTGGCACGGCACTTGCAATGTGCATCGCGATTACAACCGTTGGTGCAAAGGAGCATTGTGAAAACATCGTCGTTCTGGAAGGCGGGCCACACGCCTACCCTGCTTGCTTCATTTTTCTATTTCGATCTGAGCTTCATGGTTTGGGTACTGCTCGGTCCCCTCGCGATTCAGATATCGAAAGATCTGGCGCTCACTCCGGCGCAGAAGGGATTGATGGTGGCCACCCCTTTATTGGCGGGCGCGCTGCTGCGCATCGTAATGGGTGTGCTGGTCGATCACCTGAAGCCGAAGAAGGCTGGCGCCATCGGCCAGGTAGTAGTGATTGCGGCGCTGATATGGGCCTGGCTCGGCAAGCTTGATGATTACGCGGACATGCTCACGCTCGGCGTACTGCTTGGCGTCGCGGGCGCAGCGTTCGCCGTCGCACTACCGCTGGCATCGCGCTGGTATCCGCCAGAGCACCAGGGGACCGCGCTCGGTATCGCGGGCGCAGGTAACTCCGGGACAGCATTTGCCGCCTTGTTTGCTCCCTCGCTCGCTGTAGCATTCGGCTGGCAGAACGTCTTCGGTTGGTGCCTGATTCCGCTTGGCGTCGCCTTTCTCGTCTATATGATGTTCGCCAAGGACGCGCCGGGCGCTCCGGCGGCCAAGCCGCTGGGTGAATACCTGCATGTTCTGAAGGACAAGGACGCATGGTGGTTCATGTTCTTCTACAGCGTAACCTTCGGCGGCTTCTCCGGCCTGGCATCTTCACTGTCGATCTACTTCAACAGCCAGTACGGCCTGACCCCGGTTACGGCGGGCTATTTCACCGCTGCCTGCGTATTCGCCGGATCGCTGGTGCGTCCGCTCGGCGGCGTGATAGCCGATCGCATCGGCGGCATCCGCACGCTGTCGCTAATGTATGTGCTGGCGTCCGGGTTTCTCTTCATCGCCAGCTTCGGTCTGCGGTCGGCCATGCTGGCGCTGCCTGTCTTCATGGCGGCGATGCTGGCGCTCGGCACCGGCAATGGCGCAGTGTTCCAGTTGGTGCCGCAGCGCTTTCGCAAGGAAATCGGCGTGATGACCGGACTAGTGGGCATGGCAGGCGGCATCGGCGGCTTCTATCTTGCCTCCAGCCTCGGCTATTCGAAGCAGACCACCGGCAGCTATCAGCTCGGCCTCACGCTGTTTGCTGCACTCGCGGCCACGGCCCTTGTGGGACTGTCGATGGTCAAGGCGCGCTGGCGCACCACCTGGGGCAGCGCGGCAATGACGGCTGCAAAGATCTAGAATCGGAAGTCAATAGGCGTTTTTTTCCGCAGCAGAACCGCCAATTATTACCCTTAGCCCATGTCGCTCTCTGTCACCATCGGCCATGCCACACACGCCGGCCCACGCACGCGCAACGAAGACTTTGTCGGCATGGTCACGCCCAATGAACCGGACTTGTCGGCCAAAGGCTTGATCGCTGCAATCGCCGACGGAGTCTCCGGCAATGACGGCGGACGCGAAGCCTCGGAATACACGGTGCGCGGCCTGCTCGCCGATTACTACGCCACGCCGGATACCTGGCCGGTCACACAGTCGCTCGACCGCGTGATCCAGGCGATCAACAGCTGGGTGCAGCGGCAGGGATCGGTGCGAGGTGAACTCGCCGGCATGGCAACCACGCTGACCGCGGTGGTGTTGAGGGGCGGCTTCTACTACTTTTCGCATGTCGGCGATACGCGGCTGTATCTGCTGCGCGGCGGTGTGCTGTCCCGCCTCACCACCGACCATGTGTGGGACCGGGCGGAGATGCAGCATGTGCTCACGCGCGCCGTCGGCCTCGATACTCGGCTGTCAGTCGATCATGGCATGGGTGAACTGTGCGAACGCGACGTGCTGTTGCTGGCGTCGGACGGCGTCTGGGCGCACACGACCGAGTACGACATGACGCTGAGTCTGTCGCAACTGGCGCTCGGGCAAGCAGATGCCGCATCCACTGCCGATGCGCTGGTAAGCGCGGCGCTGGCGGCGGGCTCAGCTGATAATTGCAGCGCATTGGTGTTGCGGGTCGAGGCGCTGCCGGAAGAGGACCTGCGCGATGCGTTGTCGGCATCCCGGCATCTGCCAGCGCCCCCAAGGCTGCGGCCAGGGCAGGTGCTCGACGGCTATGAGGTGGACGCTGTCATTCATTCCTCACGCGCGACATTACTGTATCGGGTAACAGACCCGAAAACGCAACGCAAGCTGGTGTTGAAGACGCTGCATCCGGAACGCGCGAACGATGCGCAGGAACGCTCCGCATTCGCCCATGAGGAATGGCTCGCCAGGCGTGTTGTCGCGCGCTTCTTCCCTCAGGTCATCGCACCGGAACATAAAAACCATCTGTACTACCTGACCACCTGGCACGAAGGCCACACGCTGCAGCAAAGGCTGGACGCCGGCATCCACTTCACGGCACCGGAGGTTATCGCGCTGGGCATCCGGCTGGCGCGCGCCATCGGTGCGCTGCACCGGCGCAGCATCATTCACCGCGATATCAAACCGGCCAACCTGCATCAGGGCGACGACGGCGAACTGCGCATACTCGACCTTGGCGTCGCGCTGTCCGGCCTGGAAGAAAACGATGCTATCCGCGCGCCGCACGCAGGCACACCCTCCTTCCTCGCTCCCGAGCAGTTCGACAACGCACCGCCGTCTCGCCGGACGGATATCTATGCCGCCGGGGTCACGCTGTACCTCCTGCTCGTGCGGCGTTATCCCTACGGTGAGATCGAGCCCTTCCAGCGGCCGCGCTTCAGCGAGCCAGCACGGCCCAGCCGGTATCGGCCGGACATTCCCTTGTGGCTGGAGAACGTCTTGCTGAAGGCGGTAGCGCGCGATCCCGCGGACAGGTTCGAAACGGCCGAAGAATTCCTGCTGGCGCTGGAACGGGGAGCGAGCGCTCCCCTTTCTCCCCGGTCAGCCATGCCTCTGGCAAAACGCGATCCGGTGGCATTGTGGCGTGCAATCGCGGTGGTTTCGGTTGTGTTGAACCTGCTGTTGCTGTATCTGCTGGTGGCGCGGTAACCGACCGGCAGCTTGCCGCCCCCGGAGGAGGCGAATATTCTTCAGGCCGCATCCCGTGCCGCCGGATGTGCCTGCCGACGATACAGAAATTCCAGCACCGCAGTCCGGCACTCGATGTACATCGGATCGTGCGCAAGCCCGATACGGTCGCGCGGACGGGGCAGATTCACCTGCAGAACGTCGCCGATGGTAGCCGCTGGACCGTTGGTCATCATTACAATGCGGTCCGACAGCAGCACCGCTTCGTCAACATCGTGCGTGACCATCACGACCGTCGATCCGGTCTTCGCAACAATCTTCAGCAGTTCATCCTGCAAATGCGCGCGCGTCAGCGCATCGAGTGCGCCGAACGGCTCGTCCATCAGCAACACCTTCGGCTCCATCGACAGGGCGCGTGCGATGCCCACACGCTGCTTCATACCGCCTGAAATTTCATTCGGGCGCTTGTGTTCGGCATGCGACAGGCCGACCAGCGCCAGCGCCGCTCCGGTGCGCTCCTTCAACTCCGAGCGGTTTTCGGTTGCGCCGAACACGCGCTCCACCGCGAGATACACGTTCTCAAAGCAGGTGAGCCACGGCAGCAGCGAATGGTTCTGGAATACCACCGCGCGTTCCGGAGAAGGCCCGGCGATTTCCCGGTTCGCGCATAACAGCGTTCCAGCGCTGGGTGCCTGCAGACCGGCGATGAGGTTCAGCAGCGTCGATTTGCCGCAGCCGGAATGGCCGATCAGCGTGACGAAGTCGCCCTTCCTTACGATCAGGTTGATGTCACGCAGCGCGTGGAAACGCCCTTTCCTGGTATTGAAGAGCATTTCCGCGTTCTGGATGTCGATGAATTTGCTTGCGTTGTCCATGATGTCCTCCGTTAGCTGCGCACTTCTTCATAAGTGAAAGCCTTTGCCACTGCTACCAGCGCCTGTTCCAGCAGCAAGCCGACCACACCGATCACCACGATCGCAATGAGGATGTGCGGCACGTTCAGGCTGTTCCATTCGTCCCAGACCCAGAAGCCGATGCCGACACCGCCGGTCAGCATTTCTGCCGCAACGATCACCAGCCAAGCCGTGCCGATGGCCAGGCGCACGCCGGTCAGCATGTACGGCAGCACCGAAGGGAACAGGATCCTGGTGACGATCTTCCACTCCGACAGATTGAGCACGCGGGCGACGTTCATGTAGTCCTGTGGCACGCGCTGCACGCCGACCGCGGTATTGATGATCATCGGCCAGATCGAGCAGATGAAGATCGCCCAGATCGCCGCCGGATTCGCCGCCTTGAAAACCAGCAGGCCAATCGGCAGCCATGCGAGCGGCGACACCGGTTTCAGCAGGCTGACGATGGGATTGAACATGCCGGACAAGAATTTGAAGCGACCGATCAGAAAGCCGAGCGGAATGCCGACTGCGGCGGCCATGCCGAATCCCATCGCAACCCGCTTGAGCGAAGACCACAGGTTCCAGCCTATGCCCTGGTCATTCGGGCCATTCCGATAGAACGGATCGGAAAAGAGATGGACTGCTTCCTGAAATGTCGCCAGCGGCGACGGAAAACTGCTGTCCTTTGCTGCAACGATCTGCCAGACCAGCACCAGCAGCGCGATACCGAGAACCGGTGGCACCACCACAAGGAAGAAGGGCTGCAGCGACAGATTTCTGCCGCGCTTGTTTGCCGCTTCCTTGACCGGCGTAGCAGACCGAAGGATTTTCCCGTACTCGGTTCTGGCCTCGGTCATGCGCGGCGGCGATTCCGATACCGGCTCCACCGGTTTTTTCGACAGGGTTTGCATGACTGCGCTCATGATGGCTCCTTTCGATTACGCTTTGATCTTGAAACCGTCGGCATACTTCGCCGGGTCCTTGCCGTCCCACACCACGCCATCGATCAGCCTGCTCGAACGCATCGGCTCTTTCGGCACGCTGATCTTCATCGCCGACGCCACCTGCTTGTACAGATCAGTCTGGTTGATCTGCTTCGCCACGCGGAGATAATCCGGATGCTCCTTGAGCAAGCCCCAGCGCTTGTGTTGGGTCAGGAACCACATGCCATCAGAGAGGTACGGAAAATTGACCGAGCCATCGTTGAAGAATTTCATGTGGTTCGGATCATCCCAGGTCTTGCCCAGGCCGTTCTGGTAACGGCCGAGGATGCGCTGGTTGATCGCATCGACACTGGTGTTGATGTAGGACTTCTCGGCCACGGTCTCGGCCATCTTCAGCTTGTTCTGCAGGCCGGCGTCGATCCAGCGGCTGGCTTCGAGCACCGCCATCATCACCGCGCGCGTCGTGTTCGGATACTTCTTCACGAACTCCGCGGTGGTACCGAGTGTCTTTTCCGGGTGGTCCTTCCAGATATCCTGCGTGGTGACGGCAGTGATGCCGA
>JAEZVM010000064.1 GCA_023420795.1 Pseudomonadota bacterium | reverse complement strand
GCCGCGCGCCAGTACGGTGCGCGCGGCGTCGGCATCGATCTTGATCCGCAGCGCATTGTCGAAGCCAAGGTCAATGCGAAGCAGGCAGGCGTGGAAGACCGGGTGAAATTCATCGTCGGCGATCTGTATGCCAGCGACTTCTCCGATGCGACGGTGGTAACGCTATTCCTGTGGCCGCAAGTCAATCTGAAACTGCGCCCCATCCTGTGGCGGCAGCTGAAACCCGGCACGCGAGTGGTATCGCATCTGTGGGACATGGGTCCGGGGTGGCCGCCGGAAAAGACGGTCCAGGTCCAGGACAGGAAGATCCACTACTGGACCATTACCGAAGCACAGAAGCAGGCGGTCGAAAAACAAGGGAAACATGGAAGCTGATTTGTTCGAGTCCGCGCTTGCCGGCACGCGTGAGGCATTGGGTGCGCAGGCCTGCGTGCTGCGCGGCTTCGCGCTGCCGTATGTGGAAGAGCTGCTGCCCGCGCTGGAGACCGTGCGGAACATGGCGCCGTTCCGCCACATGGTGACGCCGGGCGGCTTTACGATGTCGGTCGCATTGACGAGTTGCGGAGAACTCGGCTGGACGACCGACCGACGCGGCTACCGCTACACCGGACACGACCCGCAATCCGGTGACCCATGGCCGCCGATGCCAGAAGTGTTCCTGCGGCTGGCGCGCGATGCCGCATCCGCAGCGGGCTTCGACGACTTCAGGCCGGACGCCTGCCTGGTCAACCGCTACCTTCCGGGCGCGCGCCTGTCGCTGCATCAGGACAAAGATGAAAAGGACCTGGGCGCGCCCATCGTCTCGGTATCGCTCGGCATTCCCGCGGTGTTCCTTTTCGGCGGGAATGCGCGAAGCGACAAAACCCGGCGCGTGCCCCTCTTCCATGGCGATGTGGCGGTGTGGGGCGGCGTCGATCGCCTGCGCTATCACGGCATCATGCCGCTGAAAGAAACGCACCATCCGCTACTCGGTGCGCAACGCATCAACCTTACCTTTCGCAAGGCGGGACGAAACTGATCATTCGTCCGCGCCGAAGGCCCGCACCGTCCGTTCCCGTCCGAGCGCGATCATTTCCTCAGCCCGCCAGAATTCATGGATGCGGCAGGCGTTGCGCGGAATCTCGATGGTCACGTCCGGCGAATAGGCTGCGAGCTTCAGCCGCGCGATGGTGTTTTCCATCGCCTCCATCGAACGCAGCGCGATGTCGATCATGCCCGGCGCGGATACCGTCACCTCGCGCACCGGCTGCAGGCTTTCGATGAAGGCATGGATGCGCTGCCGGTAGCCATTCTCCTGAGGGATCGGCGCACTCGGCGCGGGCACGGGCCGCGCTTCGCTGCGGCCGCCGAGATTGACCGCGATCGTCAGGTCGGTCGGATCGTTGAGCGTGGGGGCGATCGGCACCGGATTGACCAGGCCGCCATCAACGAGCGTACGGCCCCCACGCAGGTGAGGCGTAAACAGCAGCGGAATCGCGATCGATGCGCGCACCGCATCGAACAGTTTTCCTTCACGCAGCCACATCTCCTTGCCCGATTCCAGGTCCATCGCCACTGCGGTGAAGTCGACCGGCAGCGCCTCGATATCTTCATCGCCGATCAGCCCGCGCAACTGGTCCATGATGCGCTCGCCCTTGAACAGGCCGGCGCGGCCGAATGACGGGTCGAGCAGGCGCAGCACTTCCATGCGTTCCAGCGCCAGCACCCATTCGGCAAAGGTGGACAGCTTGCCGCTCGCGTAGATGCCGCCGACCAGTGCGCCCATCGACGAGCCGGAAATCGAGCGGATGGTGTAGCCGTTTTCGGTGAGCCACTGGATCACGCCGATATGGGCAAGGCCGCGCGCGCCGCCGGAACCGAGGACAAGGGATACGGTTTTCGATGCCTGTGCCATGCTTTCTGGTTGTGCCTCATGGAAACAACTTATGTTACATGGCCCTGCAGGCTTCGGCGAGGGACGCTTCCGTGAACTTGCCGATTGTCAGCGCCATGACAGCCGGCTCGGTTAAAGTGTGGGCTAATGCAAGGCATGTTTAATGGAGAAAGCAATGTCCGATATTTTCAATACTGGCCTGGATAAAAACGAAGCGAATTACACCCCGCTGTCGCCGCTGAGCTTCATCGAGCGCGCGGCAGCCGTCTATCCGGGCCGCCTGGCGATCGTGCACGGCGCACTGCACCAGACCTGGGCGCAGACCTACGACCGCTGCCGCCAGCTTGCTTCCGCCCTGACCGCGCAGGGCATCGGCCTGGGCGACACAGTGGCGGCGATGCTGCCGAACACGCCGCCGATGGTGGAAGCGCACTTCGGCGTGCCGATGACCGGCGCCGTGCTCAACACGCTCAACACCCGCCTCGACGCGGAATCGATTGCCTTCATGCTCGACCACGGCGAAGCCAAGGCGGTGATCGTGGACCGCGAATTCTCCACGGTGATGAAAGCCGCGCTCGCGCTGTCCAAGCACAAGCCGTTTGTGATCGACGTGGACGATACCGAATATACCGGCGCAGGCGAGCGCATCGGCAATATCGAATACGAGCAGTTCGTCGCCGGCGGCAAGGCGGATTTCGCATGGCGGACGCCGGTCGACGAATGGCAGGCAATCTGCCTGAATTACACCTCGGGCACCACCGGCAATCCGAAGGGCGTGGTGTACCACCATCGCGGCGCGTATCTGAACGCAATCTCGAACATCCTCGAATGGGACCTGCAAAAGCATCCGGTCTATCTGTGGACGCTGCCGATGTTCCACTGCAACGGCTGGTGCTTCCCGTGGACCATCGCCGCACGCGCCGGCGTCAACGTCTGCCTGCGCCGCGTCGATGCGGCAACCATCCTCGGCCTGATTCGCGAGCACAAGGTCAGCCACTACTGCGGCGCGCCGATCGTGCACAGCCTGCTGCTGTCCGCGCCGGATGAACTGAAGGCCGGCATCAACCACAAGGTCAAAGCAATGGTCGCCGGCGCCGCACCGCCGGCCGCGATGATCGAAGGCATGGAAAAGATGGGCTTCGACATCACCCACGTGTATGGCCTGACCGAGGTCTACGGCCCGGCAGCGGTATGCGTGAAGCACGAGTCGTGGGACCAGCTCGACATCGGCGAGCGCGCCCGCCTGAACGCGCGCCAGGGCGTGCGCTATCACCTGCAGCAGGCGGTCACGGTGATGGACCCGGAAACCATGCAGCCGGTGCCGGCCGACGGCGAGACGATGGGCGAGATCATGTTCCGCGGGAATATCACGATGAAGGGTTACCTGAAGAACGAGAAGGCGACGCAGGAAGCCTTCGCCGGCGGCTGGTTCCACACCGGCGACCTGGCGGTGATGAACCCGGACGGCTACGTGAAGATCAAGGACCGCAGCAAGGACATCATCATCTCCGGCGGCGAGAACATCTCCAGCATCGAGGTCGAGGATGTGCTGTACCGTCACCCTGCGATCATGTCGGTGGCCGTGGTCGCCAAGCCCGACCCGAAATGGGGCGAGACACCGTGCGCCTTCGTCGAGCTCAAAGCCGGCGCGGCGGTAACGGCGGAAGACATCATCGCCCACTGCAAGGAACATCTGGCCGGCTTCAAGGTACCGCGCGCCATCGTGTTCGGCGAACTGCCGAAGACGTCCACCGGCAAGATCCAGAAGTTCGCGCTGCGCTCGCAGGCAAAATCAACCGACGCGCTGAAGTAGGCGATCCGTCATATGAATGGCCGTGGCCGCCCGGGTACGGCCATTCATCGATCGACGTTCACTCCTGTGCGGCGAAAGCCTCATGGTAGGAAACTGCACCGCACGGCACGGATCGCCCGAACGGCAGCGCCTGAAAGTACTCTTGCGGCACCTCCGGAAGCAGCAGACCGGGCTCCTGCCTGAAACCGAAACGGCTGTAGTACGCGGGTTCACCGAGCACGACACAGCCTGCGCCCCCCTGCTCTTCGAGTCGCCGCAACGCTTCCCGTACGAGGCCGGACCCGATGCCGCGCCCCTGATGCGCGGGCAGCACCGAAACCGGGCCGAGCCCGAACCATCCCAATGCGCCATCTGAAACCGTTACCGGAGAAATCGCGACATGGCCCACGATCTCGCCGCTCATCTCAGCCACGAGCGAGATCGTCAATGCATTCGCGCTGCGCAGGGCTTTGATGATGCACTGCTCCGTATGGCTCGTATGCGGAGCATCGAGGAAGGCGGCGACGGTAAGCGTATCGATTGCGGCAGCATCGGCCGGCGCTTCCGCGCGGACATGAATGTTCATCGGGTTCATTCCATCGTATGGATAAGGGCTTGTCGCCTCGAACAGCATGCCCTCGGCATCACCGCCCGTTGCTGCGGTATCTGGCCAGCGCCGACCTGAGCCACTGGCCGCTCTCCACCGGCGCATTCGCGCCGCACCGCACTTGATAGGGCTTGCCGCTGATGCTGCTTTCGCTTGCAGCACGGGCGATGAAATCCTCGGCC
>JAEZVM010000047.1 GCA_023420795.1 Pseudomonadota bacterium | reverse complement strand
GTCATGTTGAAGTACTTCGAGAAGCTGTTGATGACGATGACGTCCTCGCCCAGCGACAGTGCGGAAAACGGGGCTTCGTCGTATGTCAGCCCTTGATATATCTCGTCAACAATCGTGAAACCGTTTTTTCCACGGACGGTCGTGACGATTTTCGCAAGCTCGTCATGCGCAATCGAAGTGCCAGTCGGATTGGATGGCGATGCCAGCAGCACGCCGCGGGTGGCAGCAGTCCAGTGTTCGCGAACCATGTCATCCGACAGCTGGAAACGCTGCTCCGGGCCGCTCGGGATCATTTTTGCCCGGCCATCAAAGGCGGCGACGAAATGGCGATTGCACGGGTAGGACGGATCGGGCATCAGCACTTCTGCCTCTTTTTCCACCAACGCCGCACATGCGAGCAACAGCGCAGCCGATGCACCGGCCGTCACGATGATGCGCGATGGAGCAATCCGCAATCCATATACCCGCTGGTAGTGGGCGGCAATCGCTGCGCGCAGCTCTGGAACACCGGTTGCCGATGTGTACTGCAGGCGGCCGTCCGCCATTGCGCGCGCAGCCGCTTCGACAACCGGCGGGGCGGCGGTGAAATCCGGCTCGCCGATACCCATGTGGATGATGGAACGGCCCTGCCGCTCCAGTTCGGCCGCCATTTTCGCCAGTTCCATCACATGGAAGGGCGCAATATTGGCGAGGCGGGAAGCAAGAATGGGATTCATCGTACTGAATGCGGGGAATCAGGCGGCGCAACTGAAGACAGGAGGCGCCGCTTCGTGATGGAAGTCAGCGCTTTTTTGCGTCGTCCACTTCGACGTCGCGCACCTTGGCGGCGAACTTGTCGAGGACGCCGTTGACATATTTATGCCCGTCGATGCCGCCGAAGGACTTGGTCAGCTCGACCGCCTCGTTGATGACAACCTTGTAGGGAATCTCGATGTGGTTGCCGAGTTCATAGGCGCCGATCAGCAAAGCCGCATGCTCGACCGGCGAAAGCTGGTCGATCGGACGGTCGATCAACGGCGTCAGGCTCTCGCGCAGCGCCACCGCCTGGCGGATCGTTCCGTGCAGCAACGCGTCGAAATGCTCGGCATCCGCCTTGTCGAAGCCGTGCGCTTCGCGGATATGCGCCTCGATTGCGCCGGCATCTTCATTATTCATCAGCCATTGATACAGGCCTTGGAGGGCGAACTCGCGTGCACGGTGACGCGGTGTGCGGTGCTTGTTCGGATTCGCATGTACTGTTTTCTGCGTCATTGCTTACTCTTCATCGGTTACTTCGGCGAGCTCTTCCAGCGCAATTGCAAGATTGGTCATTTCAACCGCGACACGCGCCGCATCTGCCCCCTTTTCCGCCATGCGCGCTTCCGCCTGCTCGTCTGTATCGGTGGTGAGCACCGCGTTGGCGATCGGAATGCCAAAGTCGAGGCCGACCCGGGTGATGCCGGCGCCGGACTCGTTGGATACCAGTTCGAAATGGTAGGTTTCGCCACGTATGACCGCGCCGATCGCGATCAGTGCATCGAATTGCTGCGTCTCGGCCATCTTCTGCAGTGCCAGCGGAATTTCCAGAGCGCCCGGCACAGTAACATGCAGCACGTCTTCGTCGGCAACGCCGAGATGCTTCAGTTCGGCCAGACAGGCGGACAACAGGCCGTGGCAAACGTCCTCATTGAAACGGGCCTGTACGATGCCGATCCGCAAACCTTCGCCGCTCAGATTCGTTTCATATGTTCCTACGGTCATGGCTGTTCCTTCATGCGCGACTGCGCTTTATTGGTTTCGACGCTCCGCACCGGATATCGGAAGCCCGGTGCAGAGATGTCTTTGTTGTCAGAGAAATCGGCGCCTGCTCTTTCAGACGCAGGCAATCAATTCTGCGGCTTGTCCTGATAGCCGGTGACTTCCAGATTGAAGCCGGTCATCGACGGCATCTTGCGCGGGCTGGCCAGCAGCTTCATCTTGCCTACGCCGAGATCCTTCAGGATTTGCGCGCCGATACCATAGGTGCGCAAATCCATGCGGGATTCGCGCGGCTGATGGCGGCGCTCCGGCGTGTCCAGTACCTCGAATTGCGCAAACATCTTTTCCGCCGACTCTTCGCAATTCAGCAGCACCATCGCGCCCCGCTCGGACGCCTTGAGGGCTTCCATGGCCGACGCCACGTTCCAGGAATGGGTGGTTACCTGCGTCTCCAGCAAATCGAGAATCGAGATCGGCTGATGCACCCGCACCAGCGTTTCCAGTTCCGGCTTGAGATCGCCGTGCACCAGAGCCAGGTGTGCGCCGCTGCTCGGCTTGTCCCGATAGGCAATCGCCCTGAAGCTGCCGTGCGCTGTATGCATGGTGCGCTCGGCGACGCGTTCGATGATGCTCTCGTGCTGGCTGCGGTAGTGGATCAGGTCGGCGATGGTGCCGATCTTCAGCCCATGTTCCTTTGCGAATTCGATCAGGTCCGGCAAGCGCGCCATCGTGCCGTCATCTTTCATGATCTCGCAGATGACTGCCGCCGGAATCAGTCCCGCCATCTCTGCGAGGTCGCATCCGGCTTCGGTATGCCCGGCGCGCATCAGTACCCCGCCCTTCTGTGCCTTCAGAGGAAATATATGGCCGGGCTGCACGATATCGGATGGCTTTGCATTCTTTGCCACGGCAACCTGCACGGTGCGCGCGCGGTCCGCTGCCGAAATGCCTGTGGTGACGCCTTCGGCCGCCTCGATCGACACGGTGAATGCAGTGCCGTACGACGTCCCGTTACGCGTGGTCATCATCGGCAGATTCAGCTGGTTGCAACGCTCTTCCGTCAGCGTCAGGCAGATCAGTCCGCGGCCATATTTGGCCATGAAGTTGATCGCTTCCGGCGTCACGAATTCGGCAGCAAGAACCAGGTCACCCTCGTTTTCGCGGTCTTCCTCATCGACCAGAATGACCATGCGACCGGCGCGAAGCTCGGCAACGATTTCTTGAGTTGTTGAAATAGCCATGATTGAAATCCTATGTAGCCCGCTATTTTAAAGGATTTACACGGGCTCCAGCTTTCATGACTGAAACTATTGGAGCGCCATTTCACGCCTTGATACTCAGCATCCGCTCAACATAACGCGCGATCAGATCGATCTCCAGATTGACCCTGGTACCAGGCTTCAGATGCTTCAAGGTAGTGACTTCGACCGTATGCGGAATCAGGTTGATGGAGAATTCGCAGGTGTCTTCCGTATCGACGACGCGGTTGACCGTCAGCGATACGCCGTTGACAACGATCGAGCCCTTGTAGGCGAGGTACTTGGCGAGTTCCTTCGGCGCCTCGATGACCAGCTCCATCGACTCGCCCACCGGATCGAACTTGCGTACCACGCCCAACCCATCGACATGGCCGGAGACCAGATGCCCGCCGAGCCGGTCGGCAAGCGTGAGCGCCTTTTCCAGATTCACTTCACCCAGCGCATCGAGGCCGGCAGTGCGGTTCAGGCTTTCGCGCGATACATCCACCGCAAAGCTTGTCTCCGTCTTGCTCACGACGGTCATGCAGGCACCATTGAGCGCGATCGAGTCACCCAGGGCGACGTCCGCCATCTGCAGGCCGCCGGCATCGACGTTGAGCCGGACGCCAGCATTTGACTGGCCACCCAATGGCGTGATGGATGTGATTTTGCCGATGGCGGCGACGATACCTGTAAACATGGCTGGAATCCGATTAGATGAAACGAGCAAGAATACGCGAATCCGCGCCTATCTGCTGGACTTCGTGGAACCGCAGCGACTGTCTGTCGCTCAGGCTGTTCAGCGTCGGCAGATCGAACAGCCCCTGCGCATCGCCCAGCAGGCTGGGCGCAACATACATCAGCAATTCGTCCACGCATTTTTCGCGAATCAGCGAACCGTTCAGCTTGAAGCCCGCTTCGACATGCAGTTCGTTGATCTGACGCCTGCCGAGTTCCAGCATCAACGCCGGCAAATCGATCTTACCTTGCGCGTTCGGCAGCATGATGATCTCCGCTCCGCGCTCGCGCAATTGCGCCTCCTTCTCCGCGTTGGCCTGCGCCGCGACGATCCATGTGCCGCCGCCCTCCAGAATGCGGGCATCCGGGCTGATTTCCAGCCTGCTGTCCACCACGATGCGGCGTGGCTGGCGTGGCGTTTCGACGGCCCGCACATTCATTTGTGGATTGTCTTCGCGCACCGTTCCGATTCCGGTCAACACCGCACAGGCGCGCGCCCGCCACCAGTGGCCATCGTCGCGAGCCGTGCTGGAAGTAATCCATTGACTGCTGCCGTTATGCAGCGCGGTCTTACCATCGAGGCTGGCCGCCGCCTTCATTCGTACCCACGGCGTGCCGGTCTGCATGCGGGACAGGAAACCGATGTTCATTTCCCGTGCCTGCTCCTCCAGCACACCACACTTCACGTCAATGCCGGCAGCCCGCAACTTCGCCGCGCCCTGCCCGGCAACCAGTGGATTGGGATCGGAGATTGCCGCAACCACACGCGCAACGCCAGCTCTGACCAGCGCATCGGCGCACGGCGGGGTACGCCCGTAATGGCTGCAGGGTTCGAGCGTCACATACACCGTCGCGCCGCGCACATCGAACCCCCTGCGGGCGGCATCATTCAGCGCCTGCACCTCGGCATGCGCCTGACCGGCCGGCTGCGTATAGCCTTCGCCGATCACCTGATTGTCCTTGGCGATCACGCAGCCCACGCGGGGATTGGGCGAGGTAATGAAGAGCCCTTTCGAGGCCCATTGCAAGGCCAGTTCCATGCCCTGTATATCGCAGAGAATTTCCACGGGATTTGTGCCTGTTATTGAAGCGCCGTTTCTGTTCCTGCCGCGGCGCAAATCATGATCCCGCCATTCTATCGCTGCCGTGAGCAGCGGAACAGTTCGGATTAACAGTCGCCCTTGTCGATATCCGGATTGCAAACTCGCGCACGCCCCAGAAAATTGAGCTTGATCTTCCTGACCTGGCTATCAAGCCGGAAGGTAATGGTGCCGAACTGCGTTCTTTCATTGCTCGCATTGGTTCGTGTCCGGCCCGTACTGGTATAGGCCAGATACGGCACGCTCGAATCGGTGAGGCTCGCCTTGATGCTGATTCCTTTCGGAACAACGGCATGTGTGAAGATGATCTTTTCTCTGTTATCCGGCCGTTGATTGTCGTTTTCATCGATGAAAACCGTCCAGCCCCTGGCCCAGTCCGCGGTGTCGTCCGCCGGCACCAGGTCAACCCTCGTGCCGCGCCGGATGGCCTCCGAGCGAGCCAGGTTCATCGACGCGAAAAAATCATTGACCGTGGCCGTGATCTTCTGGCTCTGCATCATGCTGCGCAACATGGGTACACCGACGCCCAGCAGGACAACGACGATGGCCACCACCGACATGAGCTCCACCAGCGAAAAACCCGCCCGCTGAACTCTTGCGGGAGAAGCCGTCCGGCTCCTATCTCCAGCAATCCGGATGATCCGCATCCTTGATGCCCGTACTGGTGAGTTTCAGATTGCCGCACATCGAATCCCCGTATGCCGAATCGACGTTTCCGGTGCCCGGCATGGCCGTCAATTGCACGCAACTCTGGATGGTGTCGGCGTCGCATGCCTCGGCTTTGATTTCATATGCACTTGCCTTGGCGCTTGTGCCGGAAAACCACTTGAATTTCTTTTCGTCCTCCGCAATCGACGAGGCGGAAAACGCAATATACGTGTTGTGCTGCGTGTAGTAACGTTCTTGCTGCTGCATCAGTTGAAACAGCGCGGCGCGGCTTTCCGTGCGCTTGGCCTTGCGCACCGAGTCAAGATAAGACGGATAGGCAATCGCCGCGAGGATCGCCAGCGCCGCGAGCACCACGATTATTTCGATCAGGGTAAATCCCGGCGAAGCTACCGACCGGTTTCTATCTGCTTGCATTCGCATTGAGCAGCTCCTGCCAGTTCGATATTTCACGCCACCCGAAACGCCCGGCAGGCACGATTGTCTGGCGGCTTCCGCCATCGTCTTTCCGGTAATAGGTTTGCAGCACAACATGGGTGTTATCTCTCATGCCAAAACCGATTGCGGTAATCCGGTAAAAGTAAACGGG
>JAEZVM010000046.1 GCA_023420795.1 Pseudomonadota bacterium | reverse complement strand
ACAGGATCGCGATCGACGCGGTCGCGTACACCATCGACGCATAGCCGAACAGCTGCTTGCGCGAAAACGCCGGGATGATCTGCGAGATGATGCCGAACGCCGGCAGGATCATGATGTACACCTCGGGATGGCCGAAGAACCAGAAGATGTGCTGGTACATCACCGGGTCGCCGCCACCTGCGGCGTTAAAGAAGGAGGTGCCGAAGTGGCGGTCGGTCAGGGTCATCGTGATCGCGCCTGCCAGCACCGGCATCACTGCGATCAGCAGGTAGGCAGTGATCAGCCAGGTCCAGCAGAACATCGGCATTTTCATCAACGTCATGCCGGGGGCGCGCATGTTGAGCACCGTGGTGATGATGTTGATCGCGCCCATGATCGACGACGCGCCCATGATGTGCAGCGCGAAAATCGCCATGTCCATGCCGATGCCCATCTGCGTCGACAAGGGCGCGTACAGCGTCCAGCCGGCGGCAGTCGCGCCGCCCGGTACCAGGAACGAGGAAACCAGCAGGATCGCGGCCGGCGGCAGCAGCCAGAACGAGAAGTTGTTCATGCGTGCGAACGCCATGTCGGATGCGCCGATCTGCAGCGGGATCATCCAGTTGGCGAAGCCGACGAAGGCCGGCATCACGGCGCCGAACACCATGATCAGCCCATGCATCGTGGTCAGCTGGTTGAAGAATTCCGGCTGCACCAGCTGCAGGCCGGGCTGGAACAGCTCGGCACGGATCAGCAGCGCCAGCACGCCGCCGGACAGCAGCATGGTGAACGAGAACCACAAGTACAGCGTGCCGATATCCTTGTGGTTGGTTGCATACAGCCAGCGGCGCCAGCCGTGCGGATGATCGTGCGCGTGGCCATGCGCGTGACCGCGAGAATGATCGTGTGCGTGATCGATTACCGTAGTGCTCATCTCAGTCTCCTGTCTCGATTACTTGCGCGCAGCCAGCACCTGGGCCGGTTGGACGATGTTTTCCTGCGCCTTGTTGGCCCAGCTGTTGCGAGTGTAGGTAATCACTGCGGCGATTTCGGTATCCGACAGCACGCCCTTCCATGGCGGCATGCCTCCCTTGCCGTTCATTACGATATTCAGGTTGGGTTCTTTCGGGCCGTTCACGATCGCAGAGCCATCCAGTGCAGGGAATGCGCCCGGCACTCCCTTTCCGGTCGCCTGATGGCAGGCGACGCAATTGGCGGCATAGACTTTCTCGCCGCGCTGCACCAGCTCATCGATGGTCCAGGTCTTGTTCGGGTCGTCGGCCTTTGCGGCCATTTCCTTTTTCTTATCGCCGACCCACTTCGCGTATTCATCCTTGGTGACGACGTTGACCACGATAGGCATGAACGCGTGTTCCTTGCCGCACAGTTCAGCGCACTGGCCGCGGTACACGCCGGTCTTTTCGGCACGAAACCAGGTATCGCGCACGAAGCCCGGGATCGCATCCTGCTTCACGCCGAAGGAAGGAATCATCCATGCGTGGATCACGTCATTGGCGGTCAGAACCAGACGCACCTTGGTATTGACGGGAACCACGACCGGGTTATCGACTTCGATCAGGTAATTGTCGTTCTTGACCTTGGTTGCATCGACCACCTGCTCGCGCGGCGTGGACAGGGCTGACAGGAAGGAAATACCTTCGCCTTCGCCCTTCAGGTAATCGTAGCCCCACTTCCACTGCATGCCGGTCACCTTGATGGTGAGGTCGGCGTTGGAAGTGTCTTTCATTGCCACCACGGTCTTGGTCGCCGGGAGCGCCATGCCGATGACGATGAGGAAAGGCACCACGGTCCAGGCGATTTCGACGGCAGTGCTTTCGTGGAAGGTAGCGGGCTTGTGGCCGACGGATTTGCGATGCTTGTAGATCGAATAGAACATCACGGCAAATACCGCGACGAAGATCGCGAGGCAGATAATCAGCATCAGGTTATGCAGAGAATAGATCTCCTCTGCGATTTTCGTGACCGGCTCATGCAAATTCATCTGTCCGACGGCCGGACCGCCCGCACTGTCTTTCACTGCCCACGACGGCAAGGCTGGCGTCAGGAACAACGCACCGAGCAGCGTGGATTGAAGGCGCTTCGCAAATCTCATAGATCCCCCCACAACCAAAATTGGAAATTCTCTTTATCGTTCTGACGCCAGCGCATGCCGCAACTCCTGCGCCAGCTCGAATCTCTTCCATTCAGTCAAGAACCTGCCGACTTCGACCGTGATGCCATTGGCCTCCAGTGCGACGAGCTCCCTGCCGGGTGCGGGCGGTTCCACATGCGTTCGGCGTGGATCCAGCTTGAACCGCGTCACCCGTTCCATCTGCACGAATTCCACCAGCAGGCAATCGCTCATCAGTGCAATGTATTCGCGGTCGCACACATGGCGGCCAAATACGGCAAAAGCACAACCTACTGCTGCAATTTCGAGAACCGCAAAGATCAGGACGTACCATGCCCCGTGCAGCGCAAAAAGAAGCGCCACCAGCAAGGACGCCATGCTTAACGCGAGATAGGCCAACGCCAGCTGGCGTGGCGCAAACGAGCAATTACGCCGGAAGACCCATTCGAGCGTTCGCATGAAATACCGCCCGGCCCTGCCAAAAAATGACAAGACCACAACACTGCTTCGGCAGTATAAGCCCGGATTGATTTATTTTTCAAGCATAATGATTGCCGAAAATCAATGATCTAGATCATCTTTTTCGAAAATCAAGACGAATGATGGCCTCGCCGCTGGAAGTGGTGGTGGGAGCGGGACGGAACGCGTGCCCGTATACGACCTCGTAGGTCAGCGGGATCTTGCCGTCGGAACGGCGGCTGCGCTCCAGGAAATCCACAGCACGGCGCCAGGAATGCCGTCCCAACAGGCCGCGCTGTCGTGTCGCCAGCGGGTTGCCGCCCCAGGCGCGGGCATCCGCCAGCAATTTATCGACGGAGTCGTAGGTGACGGTAATGGTTTCCATGTCCATTACCGGGGTTGAAAAGCCGGCATTCACCAGCATGTCGCCGAAATCGTGCATATCGACGAAGGAAAGCGTATGCGGTCCGTCGTCGGCCTCGGAGAAGGCAGATCGGATCTCCTTGAAAGTATCCGGACCAAAGCAGGAAAACATCAGCAGGCCATCGACGCGCAGTACGCGCCGCCATTCGGCAAACACCCGATCGGGCTTCGGATGCCAGTGCAGCGCGAGATTCGACCAGATCAGATCGACTGCGGCATTCTTGAATGGGAGTTGCGCAAAGTCGCCGCATAACAGGCCGGCGCCTGTCCCGGCACCGGCGCTCATCTTCGACGGTAGCCATTTTGACAGCAGCCGATTCACCGAGGACATCGCATTTGCCTGACGGCGGCGCGCCGCTGCAAGCATGGGCTGCGACGCATCGAGACCGAGCACCTGCACTTCCGCATATTGTTCCTGCAGCAGCGGCAGATCGGCGCCCTCGCCGCAGCCGGCATCCAGCACCTGCCGCGGCTGGATTTTCACCAGCGCCAGGCGTTCATGCATGCGGCCTGCAATTTCCCTTCG